>DATJAK010000107.1:0-56723 GCA_035516375.1 Bryobacteraceae bacterium | reverse complement strand
TTTGTGCCGTCTGTCGGGAGTGGGACAGACGGTCGATTTTTGCCGTCTGTCGAGATCGGGAGGACAGACCGCAAACTGCGACGGTCTGTCCCACAGGCTATTCCTGTAGAGTATATGGAGGGAAAAACACGCCATGAGGCTCGCTCCGTTTCTACTCCTTTCCGTCGCGGCTTTCGCTCAAACAAGAAATGCATTCGACAAAGCTACTCTAGAAAGTTATCTGCGGCGCGTCGAGATCTTTCCCGTGCCCGTGGAGATGAAGATCGACGATCCGAAGCCTTCCAAACTACTGCCCGGCTTCTCAGAAGTCGCGGTGCATATATCGCATGAAGAAGAGTCGAAGGACGAGCTCTACTACATCTCGAAGGACGGCCAGACGATCATCCAGGGCGACCCGGCGAACACCACCATCTTCAACATCAACAAGAGCCCGTTTCAACCGAACCTCGACTTGCTGCACACGGTAAACCAGCCGAGCTTCGGACCGGCGAACGCGCCGGTGACGATCGTCGAATTCGGCGATCTCGAATGCCCGTCCTGCAAGGCAGAAGCGCCGATCATCCGCGAGATCATCCCGATGAGTTACCCCGACAAGGTGCGCGTGGTGTTCAAGGATTATCCGCTGGAGCTGATCCATCCGTGGGCGCGGGCCGCGGCCGATGCCGGGCGGTGTATCTTCCACCAGAACGCGCAAACTTTTTGGAAGTTTTATGACTGGATGTACGCCACCCAGGAAGGGATCACGCCGGCAACTCTGAATCAGCAGGTGCTCGACTGGGCCGGAAAGAACGGCCTGGACGCGGATAAGCTACGCGCCTGCATGGCAACCAAAGAGTACGACAGCGAAGTGGCGGCCAACATCGCCGAAGGGAAGGCGCTGGGGGTGAGAGGGACGCCCAGCCTGTTTGTGAACGGCCACAAGATCGGCGGCGTGGAATGGCCGGTGCTGGAGGGGCTGATCAAGACGGAGTTAGAGGCGGCGGGGAAGAAGTGAGACACAAAGCGGTGCCGACGAGCGCCGAACAGCCATCCCGACCCCTATCAAGGCGATGCACTTGTTTTCGGATTCTTGCCTCGGCGCAATGTTTCCCGTAGTCTAGAAGACATGGAAGTCCATTTCACTCCAGAGCAGCAAGCGCAGTTGGCGCAGATGGCTACCAAAACAGGTACCGATGTTGAACATCTCGTGAAGAGCGCCGCCCTGCGTTTGCTTGGTGAGGAAGCCCGTTTTCTTGCTGCCGTGGAAAGTGGAATCGGTGCAGCGGAACGGGGCGAGTTTATTGAGGAGGAGGAAATGGACGCCCGCATTGAACGCTTGTTCCAGCCTTGATGCGAATCCGCTGGACCGTTCCTGCCGCTGAAGACCTAGAGAACATAAAGAACTACCTCGATCAACACCACCCGCTTCTTTCAGAACCGACTGTCCGGGCGGTCTACAAGCGAATAAATGCCCTCAAGAACGCTCCTCACGTCGGCAAACCCGGCCACCGCAGTGGAACACGAGAGCTGCCGCTAATCCCTTTTTCCGTACTTGGTCGTCTATGCAATCAAGACCGAGGCTATTGAAGTCCTGCACATCTATCACGGTGCGCAGGACTGGAGATAGCTATCAATCGTTGCCCGAAATCCGCACCAAATTCTCCGGCGCGGTGCCGTTCACCACAGCCTCGGCCTCTTCTGCCGTGAAGCTTTCCACTTTCGAGGAAATATTCATCGAGCAGAATTTCGGGCCGCACATGGAGCAGAATGCGGCGTCCTTGAAACCCTCCTCCGGCAAGGTTTCATCGTGATAGGCCTGCGCGGTTTCGGGGTCGAGTGAAAGGGCGAATTGCTGCTTCCAATCGAAGCGGTAGCGGGCGCGCGAGAGTTCGTCATCGCGATCGCGTGCGCCGGGGCGGTGACGCGCAATATCGGCGGCGTGTGCGGCGATCTTATACGCGATGATCCCCTGCTTCACGTCTTCGCGGTTGGGAAGTCCCAGGTGCTCTTTGGGAGTCACGTAGCAAAGCATGGATGCGCCGTACCAGCCGATCATGGCGGCGCCGATAGCCGATGTGATGTGGTCGTATCCCGGCGCAATGTCGGTCACCAGGGGCCCCAACGTGTAGAACGGCGCTTCGTCGCAGATCTCGTTTTCCTTTTGGACCTGCAGCTCAATCTGATCCATCGGGATGTGGCCCGGGCCTTCGATCATTACCTGGACGTCGTATTGCCACGCCTTCCGGGTTAATTCGCCCAACGTCTTCAATTCTGCAAACTGTGCTTCGTCGCTGGCATCGGCTACGCTGCCGGGACGCAGCCCGTCACCGAGTGAGAAGCTCACGTCGTGTTTCTGGAAAATCTTGCAGATCTCCTCGAAGCACTCGTAGAGCATGTTCTGCTTGTGGTTCTTGACCATCCACTCGGCCAGGATCGAACCACCGCGGCTGACGATGCCGGTGACGCGACGCGTGGTGAGCGGGATGTACTGCACCAGCACCCCCGCGTGAATCGTCATATAATCCACGCCCTGCTCGGCCTGCTCCTCGATCACTTCGAGCATCACGTTCTTATTGAGATCTTCCACGCGGCGCACGCGCGAAAGGGCTTCGTAAATCGGCACGGTTCCGATCGGCACCGGAGAATGCGCGATGATGGCCTTGCGAATCGCGGGGATGTCGCCGCCGGTGGAGAGATCCATCACGGTGTCGGCGCCGAACTTCACGGAGTAGCGCAATTTTTCCAGCTCTTCCTCGATATGGGAAGAGACCGCCGAATTGCCGATGTTGGCGTTGATCTTGCATTTCGAAGCGACCCCGATGGCCATCGGCTCGAGGTTGGTGTGGTTGATGTTGGCAGGGATGATGAGCCGCCCGCGGGCCACTTCGGAGCGGACCAGTTCGGGAGCGAGGTTCTCCCGCCGCGCTACATAATGCATCTCTTCCGTGATGACGCCGTGTCGGGCATAATGCATTTGCGTGCGGATCGTGTCGTCCTGACGTTTGGCTACCCACTCTGTGCGCATGTTGGCTCCTTTGGACTGCGAGCGGGCCGGCGTGCGGAGAGCCCGCCAACGCCCGCTCCGGGCACGGGCCGGACCCACACCGGCCCACCGACCTACTTCTTCTTCTTGGGCTTCTTGACTTCCTTCTTGGGGCTACGGTCCTTGGCCACGGAAAATCCTCCCTTACGTTGAGATTATACTCGCTACGCCGCTCGATGATTCTTCAAATCGTAACGATAGCCGCGCCATTCGATGGTACACCCGAACGCGGAAGAGACGAGCGCGATCAACCAGGTCCACGTGGCGAGCGGAACGGCCGCCCAGTGCAGCCAGCCGTAGCGTCGAAACCACGCTTCTTGTTCCGGCAGTGCGGCGGCAGCCAACCGGCAGCGAAGCGCGCCTTTGATCATTCCCGGAATCAGTTGGGCCGCCAGTGTCACCCATCCGAGCCGGCGGCCGAAGCCGATCGCTATCAATGAGGCGGTCATCGCTCCGCAGTAAAACACATGCGCCATCAAACCCAGTCGCCACTGGCGCGGGTCATAGGTCCGGGTGATCATCATCTGCCGTCGCATCCAGGAAAACAGCGCGCGGCGGGAAATGTGTTCGAGGCAAGGAACGAGAGCTCCGGGTGCGTAGGCGATGGTCAGCCCGGCATGGCGAACCGCCTCGCTCAGCGCGTAGTCGTCACTAAGGGTTCCTTTCCAGTAGCGCAGCACCTGCGCTTCGAAGAAGGTTTCGCGGCGGATCGCCATGGCGCCGCCCCAAGCGAAGCGGTTGTCGCCGGGGCCGAGCATTGCCGCGGGCACCGCATCCCACACGCTGCGGAGGATCGTCCAGAGAGTGGCGCGGCTGGGCGTGAACCAGCGGTAACCGGTCGATGCTCCCACTCCCTGTTCGACGAGCGGCGCCGCCAGGGCTCGCAGCCAGTGTTTCGTTACCAGCCCGTCGGAATCGGCGAAGGCCAGGATCCGGCTGCGGTGGCGCGTGGCATGGACAGCCGTCGCCAGGTTCTGGACCTTCTCGCCGGTGCGGGGGTCGTGGCCGTGGGCTAAGATCACACGCGCATGCTGCGGCAGCACGCCGGCGGGAATGTCGGCAGCGCTATGGGCTACGATGAGGAGCTCGTAATCCGGATAATCCAGCGAGGCCAATGCCGCCAGGTTTTGGCGCAGTCCTTCATCAACGCCTTTCACGGGCACGATGACGCTAGCCGGCGGCAACGGTTGCGGCGTCTCGGCTAACCGGCGGCGCACATACGCTGCCCGTTTGCGCTCTCCCCGAAGCGACATCGCGGTCAAGAGCAGCGCGGGGCCGACGAAGAGCCAGAACCAGAACACCAGAGGTAGGATAACAGCCTGGCTGGGCAGCGCATGGCGCCGGGTGACAGGTTGTTCCGGCTGCCCCTGCATTCCACTAGCCCTTTCGAGTTAGACTATATTGGCCCTAAATAGTGATGGAAATCGCACTGAGGCCGATTCAACAATCGTTTGTCAGTAACGAATTTGCGCGCCGGTACACCCCAGACTTCCATGGACCCAACGTGTGTGACCACGGATGACCTCCCGGAGTTGTTCATGAAAACCAATCATTCCCGCTTGGCAGGGCTTGGCATCTTCTGCCTGTCCACCTGTTTCGCACTCCTGAGCATCGGCCCTCTAATGGCCGATGAGCCGAATAAAGACGCCGGGCCGGCCGAATCCACGCCCGGATTCCAGCAGGGGTTTCTCGAATCGGTCCGGCAGGGGCCGCGGATTTTTCCCAATGTCTGGCGCCCCTACCAGCAACAAACGCTGCCCCATCCGATTTTGATGAACTCCACGCGCCTGGCATCGCTCATTCATGACGGCAAGCTCGAATTATCACTGGCGGACGCCCTGGCTTTGACGCTGGAAAACAACCTGGACATTGTGGTGCAGCGGTATGTGATCCCCATCGCGGAAACCGACGTTCTGCGCAGCAAGTCGGGACAGGCGGCGCGCGGCTTTACCGGCGCTCTGTACCCTGGCGAATTGAACGCGGGAGCATTCGGCGCGGGTGTCACGGGCGCGGGCGGCACGGGTGGAACCGGTAATGCCGGCGGCATTACGGGTGGCGGAGGCGCGGTCTTTGTCGGTCCGGCGGGCGCCTTCGATCCCGCGGTCACGTTCGCCACCAGCTACGATCACGTAACCAGTCCACTGAATTCGGTGGTGGTTTCCGGCATCCCGAATACAACCAGCAGCGCCGTTGCCGTATCCATGAGTTACTCCCAACTGTTCACTGACGGAACCAGCTATTCCGTCTCGATGAGCGCGCTTCGTCAGGACACCACGCAAAAGAACACGCTATTCAATCCGGACGTCACTTCCCGTCTTTCGATCGGATTTAACCAGCCGCTGTTGGCCGGCTTCGGCGCATTGCCGAATCAGCGCTTCATGTTTGTAGCTCGAACCAATCAGGCAACCGCGCAAGAGGTCTTCCGCGAGCAGGTGATCAACAGCATCGTAACGTTGGAGAACGCGTATTGGAACCTGGCGGCCTTTCAGTTGAATGTGCGGGTGGCTCAAGAATCGCTGGCGGTGTCGCGCGAGCTCTACGACGAGACCAAGAAGCAACAGGAAATCGGCACGCTTTCGCGTTTGGACGTAGTGACGGCAGAATCGCAGGTGGCTGCGAGCGAGCGCGACCTGGTGGTAGCGCAGACGAACCTGCAAGTACAGGAAACGAATCTCAAGCAATTGGTGAGCAAGCGCGACGATCCCGCCTTGGATGCCGCCGAGATCCAGACCACGGATGCGTTACCGGAACCGCAAGAGAATGACCTTCCCGAGTTGACGGCTGCGCTCGCGACGGCGCGATCGGGCCGGCCGGAGCTGCGGCAAGCCCAGAACAATCTGCAGAACCAGAACGTCGCGATCCGCTATACGCAAAACAATATGATGCCGAACACATCGCTGTTCGGGCTTTACGCCAGCTCGGGTTTGCAGGGCAATACGCTTGTGGCTACCAGCGGCGTGGGAGCTTCTTTGAGCCAGAGCTTGGGTGCGGCCTATCCCGAAACTGCAATCGGCGTAAGCTTCAGTGCACCCATCCGCAACAGGTCCGCACAGGCCGATAACATTCGAGCGCAATTGGAGCGAAACCAACTCGAGGTCAGCCTTCAAAATACGCAAAACCAGGTCAACCTGCAGGTGCGGCAAGCACGCATCGGATTGATTCAGGGCCGGGCACAGGTGGCAGCGGCGCACGAAGCCGTACGCCTGGCTCAAGTTACTCTCGATGCGGAACGAAAAAAACTGGACGCCGGCCTCTCGACTTCGTACAACGTAGTCTTGCGGACGCGCGATCTGGCATCGGCCCAATATGCCGAGGTGCAGGCAGTGGCCGCCTACGCCCTGGCCCTGGTGGCCATGGATCAGTCTACGGGAAGCACACTCGCGCACAACGGTATTCAGTTGGAGGACGCCATTAGCGGCGCGGTGTCCACACAGCCGACGCCTCCATTTCATCTTCCGGCGGCGACACCAGGCCAAGGGGGAGGCCGATGAGCGGCCGCTCCGCGCATCCGTTCCTCGAAGCCGGACGATTGGTTCTTGCCGTGTTAGTGGCCATCGTATCGAGCCACTCCTGGTTGACCGCTCAGCCGCTCGGCGACTACACCGTTCCGGCCAAGGTGTTTCCGAACGTGTTTCGGCCTTACCAGAGTTGGAACATTCCGCGGCCGAGTCTGTCCGGAAACGGCCGCTTAGCCGTCCAGGATGGAAAGCTGCGGCTGTCGATGGAGCAACTGATCGAAGCCGTCGTGGACAACAATTTGGCGATTGCTTCCGCGCGCTACTACCTTCCGATGGCCCAGACGGATCTACTGCGCGCACGGTCGGGAGCGTCCCCGCGGGGCGTAGACGTAAGCCTCATTCCGAGCGAAGTATTCGCCGGGGCGCAAGGTGGTAGCATTCTCGGGTCAGCGGGCAGCACCACAGGCAACGGGTTCGCGTCCAATGCCGGCGGCATCACCGGTACGGCCAGCCAGGTCCTGGTACGGCCTTCGGGAGTGTTCGATCCGACCTTCTCGGTGGCACTCAGCCTCGATCGCACGGAGAGCCCGCTGAACACCCTGGTGGTGGCGGGCGTACCGTCGGTCACGACCCACACCGCGGCCCTCTCGCTGAACTACATACAGGACTTTACCACCGGCACCAGTTTCACCGTGTCCTATGCCATGCAGCGGCTGGGTTCGACGCAGTTGCACCTGCTATACGATCCCGCCTTCACACCCGGTTTTACGGCAACCCTGAGCCAGCAATTGCTCAACGGATTCGGGCCAAAAGTGAATCGGGCGTTGATCAACGTGGCGACCAATGAACAGAAAATCGAGCGGGAAGCGTTCCGGCAGCAGGTGATCACCGCGCTCAGCAGCGCCCAGAATACATATTGGGATCTGGTGGCGGCGCAGCAGGGGGTTCGCGCGGCCAACGACGCATTGGCCGTCGCTCAACAACTAGCGGAAAACAACAAGAAGCAGGTTGAAGTCGGCACCATGGCCAACCTGGATGTCGTCACGGCGCAAGCACAGGTGGCGGCCAGCCAGCGCGATTTGATCGTGGCGCAAACCAATGTCCAAAATGCCGAGTTACAGCTCAAGAACATGCTGAGCAAGAAGCTCGAGGAACCCCTGGCTTCGGCTAGTATCGAGACGACCGATTCATTCCCGGAGCCGGACGACGCGCAACTGCCGGCTCTTGCAAAAGCCGTCGAGATCGCCAATCAAAACCGGCCGGAGGTCTCCGTCGCGGAAGGCAACATCAAGAGCCAGAAAGACGTCCTCCCATTTCTACGAAACGCGTTGCGGCCCACCGTCAATGCGTTTGCGCTGGTAAATACGGTGGGGCTTTACAACGTTTTCGGCACTGGTTTCAGCGAAGCGGTTCACTTCAAGTATCCACAAATTGCCTTTGGCCTGCTCATCAATTTTCCAGTGCGCAACCGGCAGGCTCAGGCGGATGAGGTGCGTTCGCGTCTGGAACTGTCGCAGGCTCAAGATACCCTGGTGCGGACGCAAAGCCAGATCGAAGTGGACGTGCATAATGCGCTGATCACGGTGACGCAGACGAGGGCGCAAGTAGCAGCCGCGCGCGAGACGGTCCGGCTGGAAGAGCAGAAGCTCGATGCCGAACAACAGAAGCTGACGGCTGGTCTGTCTACTTCGTACAACGTGGTTCTGATACAACGCGACTTGACTGCGGCCCAACTGGCGGAGGTTCAGGCGCGCGACACTTACGCGAAAGCCAGAGTAAGTTTAGACCAAGCGATGGGAGTTACCTTGGACACGAGCCATGTCAACCTGGATGCTGTATTGCGAGGACAATCCGGGACAGCGCAGCCGTAACCAATGACGCCGGCTACCTCTTATCTTTTCCTTTTGCTTTGGGCTTGGGAGCGTCGGCAGCGGCCGCTGCGGACTCCGCGGCATCACCTACGGCGGCATCCCCGGCGGCGGCATCCCCGGCGGCAACAGCGGCATCGTCGGGGTTGACCTTCTTCAGAACTTCGTCAAACAGCGCCTGCTTGCGCGGATCCACCTTAGGCGGAGGGGCTTGCTCATGGCGGTAATCGTGGTCGCTATGGCAGGTGCGGCAGCGAACCTTAGCGGGCTCACTGTTGAGAACCGATACGACGTTGTGATTCATCACGCGCTTGCAGCGCACACAGAAATCATCAATGACATCGCCCAGGCGGTATTCCGGCATGCAATCTCCTAAGAGGCGGGCGTGGGTTCCGGCAAGACCCACTCAGCCGGCTCGAAGCCGACATATTTGCAAATTCGCAACTGGCCGTCGCCGGATTCCAGCAGATCGCCGACCGCAAGTGGCGGTTCCGATTCCCGCAGCAGGCGCCACGCTTCATATTCATTGGCAGCTTCAATCTGAGTCCCAGGCTCGTAATCCCTAGGCTTGACCGCGGCACTACCAGAGACGTGCGGCGCCCAACGGAATTGCTGCTGTGGAGACGGCTTCATATGATGGACGCGGTAGAGCGGCATATAGCACTACATTGTATCGAACCCGAGACGGGCACGACTGTCATATTGTGGCGAATATGGCGACTGTTTTCGTCGGGCCCGATGGCAAGCTTCGGCCAATCTGGCGGGCCGCGATCTACTACGGAGTGGGGACATACGCCGTCTTTCCAGTGCTCGACCGGGCGTTCGCATTCTTCGCCGGAGCATTGCATCTTGCGCCGGGACTTTCCGCCGGAAATATCGGTTTCGGCGAATTGCGAAACCTCTTCGACGCTCTGATTCTTACCGGCGCCTTCGCGCTCTATGAGCACCGGCGCGTGGATAGCTACGGCCTCCCGGTAAGTCGCGCTCTGAGCAGGCGGACGTTTGAAGGCGCCGCAGCCGGCGTTGTCATGGCCGGCGCGGTTGCCCTGGGGATGTTCGCACTGGGAGGCATGCAAGTTCAAGGGTTGGCGGTTCATGGCAGCGCGCTCGTGATCTCCGCTCTGGCATGGCTCGCCGCCAATATCGGTGTCGGCGTCGCTGAGGAGTTCTGGTTCCGTTCCTATTTCCAGCAGACGCTCTGGAAGAGCATCGGCTTCTGGCCGTCCGCCAGCATCATCGCCCTCATCTTTGCCGCAGAGCACTATTTTTTCAAACAAGGCGAAAACGTCTGGGATGTGATCACGCTCGTCTCGCTGAGCCTGCTCCTGAGCTACAGCGTGCTGCGGACCGGCACTCTTTGGTTCGCCGTTGGCTTCCACTCCGCGTTCGATTACATGCAGCTCTTTGTGATCGGCACCCCGAATGGCTCCGAAGTTCCCATCGGGCGATTGCTCGACGTGAGCTTCCGGGGCCCGGCGTGGCTGACCGGCGGCGTGCTCGGCACGGAAGCGAGTTTCCTGATGTATCCCGCGATCGTGCTCCTGTGGCTCTATGTCTGGTGGCGCTATCGGGCCAACCGTCCGCTCGAGCCGTGAACAGCGGTCCCGCCAGCCCCACCTCTCGATCCAGGAAGTGATAAGATTTTTGAACCTATGGCTACCGTAACAACGCCTGCGCAGCAAAAGAAGAAGCCCTGGTATACCGGCCTTTCGGCCCAGGTGCTGATCGGCGTCGCCATCGCCATCGTGCTCGGCTATGTCAGTCCGCACAAAGCCATCGCCATGAAGCCGCTGGGCGATGGGTTCATCCGCCTCATCACCATGATCATCGCGGTGGTTATTTTCTGTACGGTGGTGTCGGGCATCGCCGGAATGCAGGATATGAAGAAGGTAGGGCGCGTAGGAGGCAAAGCGCTTCTCTATTTCGAGGTTGTTTCCACGCTGGCGCTGGTCATCGGCCTGCTGGTTGGCAATTTCGTGCCTACCGGAACCAGCTTCCACGTGAACCCGGCCACGCTCGATGCCAAAGCCGTAGCGGGCTACTCGAATCAAGCCAAGGCCCAAAGCGTGTCGGATTTCATCCTGCACATCATCCCCACCACAATCGTGGATGCCTTCACGCGCGGCGACATCCTCCAGGTGCTGCTGGTCGCCTTGTTGTTCGGTTTTGCGTTGTCGGCCGCCGGGCCACGCTGTAAGCCGGTGGTGGACTTCGTCAAAGCCATGACACACGCGGTCTTCGGAGTGATCAACATTGTGATGCGGCTCGCGCCGATCGGCGCCTTTGGAGCGATGGCCTTCACGGTCGGCCAGTACGGGCTGGCTTCTCTCGGGCCTCTGGTCAAACTAATCGCGACTTTCTACCTGACGAGTATCTTGTTTGTGCTGGTGGTCATGGGCGCGATCGCCCAGGCTTCCGGCTTCAACATCATTCGATTCCTTCTGTACATCAAGGAAGAGATCATCCTGGTGCTGGCCGTCAGTTCTTCGGAGCCGGCCCTGCCGCGGCTCATGGAGAAGATGGAAAAGCTGGGCTGCTCCCAAGCATTGGTTGGCCTGGTGGTGCCCACCGGCTACACGTTCAACACCGATGGCACCAGCATCTATATGACGCTGGCGGCGCTCTTCGTTGCCCAGGCCACGGGCATCCATTTGACGTTGCCGCAGCAACTGACCATTCTGGCCGTCGCGGTGCTTACTTCGAAGGGAGCGAGCGGCGTGCAAGGCGCGGCGTTCATCGCACTGGTAGGAACGTTGATGGTGATTCCGACCATTCCAGTGGCGGGGATGGCGTTGATCCTGGGGATCGATCGCTTCATGAGCATGATGCGCGCCGTGGTCAACATGATCGGCAATGGCGTGGCCACGGTGGTAGTGGCGCGTTGGGAACACGAGATCGACATTGGTACGCTGCGCAAGGAACTGGCGCATCCCGACGAACTGGCCGAGCAGCACCAGCTCGCCGAAACCGCGTAAAGCCTACGCTAGAGTAGCACGGACGATCGCGGTTTCTCGTCTGCGAGCCGCGCCCGGCAGGCCACAAAAACCGATGGCCTGCCCCACAGTATAATTGCCAGAGGCTTTGGATGAGGACCCCTCTCGCAGTATCCGTCGTCGTGTGTGCATTCGCTTCGTTTGCCTCCGCGCAGTGGCTCGACTACCCATCCAAAGGAATTCCACGAACGGCCGATGGAAAGCCCAATCTCACCGCCCCGGCTCCGCGGACTCCCGACGGAAAGCCCGACCTGCAAGGACTGTGGGTAGCCGACAACTCGCGCCACCTGGCCAATCTGGCGGCCGATCTGAAGGAAGTTCCGTTCCAACCGTGGGCGGAGAAACTGTACAACGAGCGCCGCGCCAACAATGGAAAAGACGACCCGGAGGCGCGCTGCATGCCGCAAGGCGTGCCCAAGGTCAACACGCTGCCTTATCCGTTCAAGATCTACACTACACCGGGCGCGGTGGTGATCCTCTACGAGATGTACTACCTGCACCGCCAGATCTTCACCGATGGCCGCGACTTCCCCAAGGAGTTCGAAAGCCCCAGTTGGATGGGATACTCGATCGGCAAATGGGACGGCGACGATTTTGTGGTGACCACCACCGGCTTCAACGACCAGATGTGGATGGACACCTTCGGCCACCCGCATACCGACGCGCTGCGCGTGACCGAGCGCTTCCGCCGCAAGGATTTCGGCCACATGGAAGTCCTGGCAACGATCGACGACCCGAAGGCGTATACCAAGCCGTGGTCGGCTACCATTAAGCAGCACTTACTTCCGGACACGGAGTTACTCGAATTCGTGTGCGAGAAGAATCTCGACGTGCAGCATTTGGTGGGAAAGTAGCGCGGAGGCCTCGCATGAAAATGAACTCGCTCAGCGTCCTTGCTTTGTTGGTGCTAGTTTCCGGGCCGCTCCGCGCGCACCACTCGTTCGCGGCCGAGTACGATACCAAGAAACCGGTCGAGCTCACCGGCACCGTAACCAGTATCGAATGGGTCAATCCCCACGCCTGGATTCACCTGGACGTGAAAGATGAAAGCGGCAAAGTGACCAGTTGGAATTTCGAGCTGGGGAGCCCGAACCTGCTTCTGCGGAACGGCTGGCGCAAGGACACGATCAAACCGGGCGACGTGATCACGGTCTCCGGCTCAGCCGCGAAAGACGGATCGAACCTTGCGAACGCGCGGACCGTAAAAACGATCGACGGCAAGCGCGTATTCAACGCCGGCTCCTCGGGAGAGGCGGGCGCTCCCGGCGCGCCGCAAGCCGCCGCCCCGCAACAGTAGCTCACTTCGCGCTGAGCTGGATTCCCATCGCCTCTTCGTACGCCTTGCGCACCTCTTCCGGCTGGCCCGCCTGGAACGGAAATCCCTCGGTGAGCGCCCGGCCGAGGAAGGGGTGCCGGAGTATCTCCTCGCGGGTGGCGCCTTCGCTCAGAATTTTTCGTTCGGCGATGGGCAACCGCACCCACTCGTTGACGGCGGGATCGCGAATCACCGCCTTGGGATCGCCGCCTCTGATTATCTCGTCCAGATCG
Source organism: Bryobacteraceae bacterium (assembly GCA_035516375.1). GTDB lineage: Bacteria > Acidobacteriota > Terriglobia > Bryobacterales > Bryobacteraceae > PSRJ01. The sequence continues at coordinate 43,834 of DATJAK010000107.1, read as the reverse complement.
TTGAGGAAGCGCTTTCGCAGCATCAGGATTCCGCGGTCGCTGGTGGCCAAATGCTCCTGTGTGCGGTCGGCGATCGTCCCCTGCCCCACCCAAGCCACGAAATCCTGATTCATGATGTGGCTCGAAATCCAGCGGCCGGTTACCGGATCGTAGAACGGTCCATGCCACGCCGGAATGCGCTCTTGCACGTAAGGCTCGCGGTCTCGCGGCACGCGATTGAAGACCCAGGTGACGCTTAGCGTGTGCTCGTCATCCACCGGCACGCGCCACTCGAAATGATCGCCGGTGAACAATGCGTTCGGCCATAGGCACACGCGGCCCACCGTCCACAGCGGGTCGGATTCGCTCATGCCCTCGCGCAACCGCCGGTAGACGAATCCATAATCGAACTCGTCGAATTCCAGCTTCAGATGCCGCGGTGAATACGGCCCCAACTGGTTCCGCTGACGCACACTCCAGTTCATGTGCATCCACTCGAAGTGCAGCGGATCGATGGAGTTTTCCTGGCACTGAAACCAGTTGCACGGCACATCCGCGAACACGATTTGCACAAAACCGTTCTTCCACGTGAACGGCTCCCAATTGGGCACCAGCGGCGCGGGCTGGGGTCCGAGATACGCCCAAATCAAGCCGGCCCGCGCTTCCACCGGATACGCTTTGACGCGAACCTTATCGCGGAAGCGCGCTTCCGGCTCGGCCACATCCTCGTAAGGCTGCTCCCTGCAGCGGCCCTGTTCATCGAACAGCCACCCGTGATAGTTGCAGCGCAGGCCGCACTGCTCCACGAAGCCGTACGACAGGTCGGCGCGCCGGTGCGGGCAGCGGCGATCCACCAACCCGAACGTGCCGCTGAGGTCTTTGTAGAGCGTGAGGTCTTCGCCCATCAGCCGCACTGGCTTGATGGTGAGGTCGTCGAATTCGCTGACGGCCGCAATTGGCATCCAGTAGCGGCGCAGCAGTTCGCCCATCGGCGTTCCGGGGCCGACTTGGGTGAGCAGTTGATTCTTGGCTTGGTCGAGCATCGCTTTCCTTCCCAACGACTCGAATTGGCTAAAACTCTGAGTATACGATTTCGGCGTATAGTGGATAGGAAATGAAGCACGCCAGACTCGCTTTCATCGCCACCGCGCTTGTGGCTTCCGGCGCGTGGGCGCAGAGCCTCGAAAAGATTACCATCAACTATCCGACGCGCAGCGGCGCCTCGTGGCCCATGTACATGGCCAAGGAAGGCGGCTTCTACGCCAAGTACGGCCTGGATGCCAACCTGGTATTCGGCGTTCATCCGGCGGGCATCGCCATGCTGGTAAGCGGCGAGGCGCAGGAAGCCAACTACTCGCTCGAACAGGCCATGCAGGCGAGCCTCAAAGACGGTTCCTTCGTGCTCGTGGGCAGTTCCCTGAACAAAGCGCTGTTCGCCTTGATGGCCCGCAAAGACATGCCGGAGATCAAGCAGTTGAAGGGCAAGCGCATTGCGGTTGGACAGATCGGCGACGCTCCCTACAACTACACCGTCGCGCTGCTGCGAACTCTGGGGCTCGGCTTGCGGGATGTGCAGTGGATTCCGGTCGGGACCGACGTCAGCGGGCGCGCCGCCGCCTTGACCAGTGGCCGCGCCGATGCCACGCTGCTCACCGCGCCAAACTATTTTCGGCTGGAAGAGGACGGCTACAAGAACCTGGCGAACCTGGCCGATCATGATGACATCTACGCCGCTACCGTGTACATGCTGCGGAAAAGCACCCTCGCTTCCGATCCAAGCCTGGCCGAGAAGTTGATCAAGGCGCAAGCCGAAGCGATCCAGCGTTTCTATGCCGATGAGGCCTTCGCTGTGAAGGCGTACCTGGCGTTCGATAAGCAGCCGCAAGCCGACGTCGAGCGAATTTACGAGCGCTACCAGAAGGGCAATCTCTTCGAGCGCGTGCCTTACGTATTGGCCGGCGCGGTGAAGTCGGTGGTCGCCCAGCAATCCGATGCCCGCCTTGCCGGGGAGATGAAGGCATTCGATTTCCGCACCATCGTCGACAACAGCGTTGTGGACCGCCTGGTGAAGGAAGGCTATTTCGAAAAAGTTTTCGGACCGGGCATCAAGGCCGAAGAAGAGCGAAGATCGAAACTTGCCATGCGCAAGTAAGGCCGCGGGCGCGCGCACTCAAGGAGAAAAGTTTCATGGCAGAAATCGTATTAGGCATGGGATCGTCGCACGGGCCGCTGCTTTCCACGCCGCCGGAACAGTGGGATTTGCGGGCCAAGGCCGATCGCGAAAACAAACAGCACTGGTACCGCGGAAAGGCCTACGATTTCGAGTCGCTGCTCAAGGAACGGGCGCCGGGATTCGCCAGCCAGATCGACGTCGAGACCAGGCGCCAGCGCCACGCCCAGTGCCGGCGCGCCATGGAAGCCCTGGGCCGCAAATTCAAAGAGGTGGCGCCCGATGCGGTCGTGATCGTGGGCAACGATCAGCGCGAATTTTTCGATTCCGACCTGACACCCTCGATCACGGTTTACCGCGGCAAGCAGATCTACAACGCGCAACACTTGCACGAAGATCAGCCCGGCCTGAGCATCGCCGAGCCCGGCAACGCTCCGTCCGATGGCATCACCTACCCCGGCGCCTCCGATCTGGCCGATCATATTTTGAAATCGCTGGCCGAAGAAGATTTCGATCTGGCGCAGTCCGACACCCGGCCGAAAGCCGCCTCGCGCCCCGGCATTCCGCACGCCTATGGTTTCATCTATCACTCGATTCTGGGCGACGCGCCGCCGCCCAGCGTGCCCGTCATTCTGAACGTTCACTTTCCGTACAACCAGCCGAAGATCCACCGTTGCCTGGAGCTTGGCCGTGCGCTGCAGCGCGCCATCAAGAGCTACCAGGGATACGGCCGGGTCGCCATGATCGCTTCCGGGGGATTGACGCACTTTGTGATCGATGAAGAGCTCGACCGGCAGGTGCTCCATGCTATGGAGAAGGGCGACGAAGCAGCCCTGGGCCGCATCCCGGAGAATGTTTTCAAAGTGGGCACCGCCGAGATCAAGAATTGGCTCCCGGTGATCGCGGCCATGAATGCCGAAGGCCGCGGCTACCATCAGGTAGATTACGTTCCCTGCTACCGCTCGGAAGCCGGAACCGGGAATGCCATGGCCTTTGTGTATTGGGAGTAGCAGGTGCTGAAAAAGAGGCCAAACTCTCCGGTCCCTAACGGTCGCGGTAACGATGTGATCGGCCGGGCATAACTGCCTGTGAACTCGATGCCGCGTTTCCGAGCCGCGCGCTAGCAAGCGGTTCTTGGGCTTTTTCAGCAGCCTGCCAGGGCAGACGCTATCGCGAGCGAAAGAACTAACGGCGCAGCACTAAATGGTGGGCCGATCAGGCCTTCTTTCCCGCCGCCGCAGCCAGTGACGGACCAACTCATACTGGGGAACCGCCGTGGGCGAAGCCCTGATCACCTTGATCAACCCTCGCCGCCGGAGTAAGCGGACGGCCGCCTGTACAGCGGACTTCGAGAGCCCTGTCTGTGAGGACAGGCCCTGCAAACTGACGGCGATCGAGCGCCGTTCGGAACGGAACAGCAGCGTCCAGAGGATCAGGTACACTAGAAAACCGGCTGGGGATTTGTCATGACCCACAAGGTCGGGCAATAGTACGTCCACGACGTAATCGTCGATACCAATATGGTACATACTACTATAGTATTTGCAGATATAGATCCCTTGCAAATCGGTCGTTCACCGGAGCACACTGAGACGAAGGAGGAATGGACGGTTGCAGACTCACTCACGGGTTCGTTGGGGACGTGTTTTGGTAGCGGCGCTGATGTCTGAAGTGGCGGTCCTGGTTGTCCTCGGCCTCATCATCGCCGCCTATCGCTTCCTGATCTCACCTGGCCGGAGCGACGCAGACTACCAGGCGTTCGGGAATCTTACTGGTTACTATTTAGCGCCTCCCGCTGCAGGCATGGCCGTATTTTTTGGCGCTCTTTGGGCCACGCGGAAGCTCAGTACCGGCTTTATCGCCAATGGCACGCTGGTCGGGGTTTCCGCCGTAATCCTGACCGCAGGCTTCCTATTCGCCGCCAGGCCCGAGGATCGGCTCATGTATGTGGTGTCGTTCATGCTCAGGATTGTTGGAGGATGGCTGGGCGGGTGGGTCGCGCACCGCGCGGCCTCGCGGCATACCGCAACGGCTGTGCCCGCGTAAAGAAGGCTGAGAGATGATTCGAGGCGTCAAGTTTGTCAGCATTCCGGTCACTGACCAGGACCGCGCTCTCGCCTTCTATACCGAGGTGCTGGGTTTCCGCCTGGTCACCGATCAGCCGTTCAATGATCAGCAGCGATGGCTGGAGCTAGGGATTCCCGGCGCCGACACGCGGGTTGTGTTGTTTCGGTTCGGCGAAAAGCTTCAGCCCGGCGGCATGTTGAACATCACTTTGTGGGCCGACGATGTGGAAGCAACGGCGAAGGAACTGAAGGCCAGGGGTGTCGAGTTCATCATGGAACCGAAGCGGATGCACTATGGCACGACCTCAGTCTTCAAGGACATCGACGGGAACCATCTGGTGCTAAGCTCCAAGTAAACCGCCATGTCTTCTGTGTTTAAGAAACTGGGCCTCAAGGACCGCAAACAGATCCTGGTCTTGAATTCGCCGGAGAGCTTTGAAGGTGAATTGGCGGCGCTGGAAGGTGTCCAGATCTTCCGCAACCCGAAGCAGGCGAAAGAGGTTGGCCTCGCACTTGCGTTTGTGACCACGTACGCCGAAATCGACCGAGTGGCCCCGGCGATTGCCAGGAAGTCTCCGGGCTACACCATCGTGTGGATTGGCCCAGCTCACAGCGCTACAAGTCCGAGATCAAACGCGGCCCGGGTTGGGCGGCGCTTGGGAAAGAGGGTTTTGAGCCCGTCGCCATGGTCGCGATTGATGAGGATTGGTCCGCCGTGCGGTTCCACCGCATCGAGTTCATCAAGAATATGAATCAACCCCAGGAGTACAGGCTAACCGGCGCAGCCAAGCGTAAGGCCGCGAAAACGAACAGATCAGTTTCCTGATGAGGGCAGGCCGCAGTTACCCTGGCAATAATGGGCTCCCTGCGGACGGCAGCAGAGCCCATGCGCTTCGGATTTCGACTATCGCGCCGACATCGTCTTGCCGAGCGTGATCACCCCCAGTTGCTTCAATAGAGAAACATTGTCTGCAAAGGGGCGGGCGCGAATTACCTTGCCGTTGCGGATCTCCGTGATGGTGCAGCCTTCTACGCTGATGCTCTTATTGGTTGGGGCGATCCCATTGAAGGTGCCCTTGTGTGTGCCGGTCATTCGCGTTCGGACCACTACGTGATCGCCGGAAGCAAGCACCTGCAGGATTTCGATCCGCTGATCGGGAAACGCCGCAGCGCGCGCTTCCATCTGCTGCCGCGCGGCATCGCAGCCCCGAACGGGCTCCGGAAACATTTCGCTCTCCACGACAATATTTTCGTCTAGAAACGAAGCGAAACGGTTGAAGTCACCCGCGTTGACAGCCGCGAGTGCTTGTTCCATCACCTGGCCGTTCTCTTTCTCAGACATGCCATCCCCTTCCTTTCTGATATCCCAATTAGAACTGGGATGTAGGGGAAGTATGCGCCAACGGAAAGTCAAACGCAATCGTTTTGTGGCGCGTGTTCGTTCCGGAAACAGAACCGCGCGAGTGAGCAAGCGGAGTGAGTTACGAAAACGGCGAGGCCCTCAGTAGTGTGATAAGGTGTCTAAACCATGATGAAAATCCTCGCGCCCTACGAGCCTTGCCTGCGCTCGGTCTTACGGATTATGGCTGCGTTCACGTTCTCCTTGCATGGCTGGCAGAAATTTTTCGGCATGTTCGGAGGTCTTGGCGGATTCAAACCGCCCCTCACTTCGATGCTCGGAATTGCCGGCGTTCTCGAAACTTTCGGGGGAGCACTCATCATTCTCGGGTTGTGTACGCGGCCGGTTGCGTTCTTGCTCTCAGGCGAAATGGCCATCGGATACTTCCGCACGCACGCCCCGCGCGGCTTTTGGCCGCTGCTCAATGGCGGAGAGATTACCGTGTTCTACTGCTTCTTCTTTCTGTGGCTCAGTTCCGCGGGCCCTGGAAAATGGAGCCTCGATCGTTTGTTCGGCATCGAAAACTAAAACGTTGTACCATAGACACCCGGAGGAGTTTCATGAGTCCAGCAGAAGCGAAGTCGATTGGAAACATGTTAATCGAAGGGATCGAGCGCGAATACGAAACCACCAAGAAAGTAATTGCCGCGATTCCTCAAAACCAGTTGGATTTCAAGCTCGGCGAAAAGGGCCGCACCATGCGTGAACTGGCATGGCACCTGGCCGCCTCAGAGGCATGGTTCGGAGAAGGCATCGCCAACCGCGATTTCTCCGGTTCTGAAGCGGAGATGCCGGCCAAAGCCACGGTAACGGACCTGACGAATTTCTACACCAAAGAAGTGCCCGCCAAGATCGCCAAGGTAAAGAAACTCACCGGCGAGCAGTTGATGGAAATCATCAACTTCTTCGGTGTGATGCAGGTACCGAATTTCACGCTAATCGGTTTTTGGAATAATCACAGCATTCACCACCGCGGCCAGTTGGCGGCCTATTTGCGCGCGGTGAACGCTCACGTGCCCAGCATCTACGGCGGCAGCGCGGACGAGCCCTTCCAGCAGCCTGCTTCGGCGTAGTCGAATCATCGCCCGGAGGGGCTAGTCGCGTACGGCTTCGCCCCATTTGGCCCACACCATCGGTATCGTTGGCATCCGAGTTGCTCCAAATCGCTGCGGGAGGTGTTGATGATGCAACTTGCCTACCTAATCGTGGCCCTAATCGTCGTGATCGTGATTGCGTGGCTCGTGAACCGCTACATCACATTTCCAACCAACGTCCGGACCATTCTGAATATTGTGCTCGGGCTGATTGTAGTGGGGATGGGTCTGTGGCTGATCAACACGTATGTACCGATGGCGGGCAGTATCCGAGCGATCTTGAACATCGTTGTCTTCCTCGCGGCGTGCGTCGGAGTGCTCCAGGCAGTGGGCCTCTGGAGTCGCGTCGTCGCGATGTGGAATGACCTCATACACGGCCGCCTTCACTCAGACCACAACCATGTCTCAATGCCTTGATCGGCCATCTCTCAGCGGGGTGCCTTCGCGGCTTCGTCCGCGCGGGCTCCGCTGAGGATATCTTTCATCGCGTAGTTGCCCTCGTGGCACGCGTATTCCAGAAATTGGTATTTGGAATCCCGCTTCAGCTCGATGCGCATCGTCCACGGCTTGGTCCACGTTTGCGGATCGTCCACCGTCACTTCGTAATCGATCGTCCGGTCATCCACGCGCGTAAGGCGTTCCACGGTGCGTAGTGCCTGCGTGTGCTTTCCGCCTTCACCGTTATACCCGACACCGTTGGAGCCGATACTGGTTTTGTCAGTGTAATTGGTGGTTTCGATCACGAGCGTGTTGCCGTCCCAATGTCCCCGCGAATCGCCCATGTATTCGTGGATGCTGGTGCTCAGGTGCGGCCGGCTGTCGAGCGGAATCACTCGCGCCTCATGGATCATCTCATTGCGGATCACCACGTACCCGGGCGCCTGCAGGATTTGATTTCCATTGTTATAAACCACCGGGATGATGGAGCCGGTAACCCCCCGCGTGATACAGCGGTAATAGAGGTTCAGATCCTCGTAAGTATCCGCGCGGCCGGCCCATTCGGCGGGATCTCCCAGGCCGCCTCGCGCCTCTTTGCGCCGTTTCTGAGCGTCCGGAGTAAGCGGCGGAATCCGGCCATCGGGCGGGTCGATAATCAGCGACGCCTGGCGCGTCGGTGTGCCGCGCTCCGTCCAATACGAGGGCGGGCCAATTCCCACGCGGGCATCTTTCGGCGCGCGCTCTTCGTTATCCGCCGCCGCGGCTTTCTGGGCCTGCGCAACGCGTTGTGCGTACTCCTCGTCGGTTAAGGTGGTCCGGTCGCCCAGGTTCTTCGAGCGCTGCATGGGGACCCCCATGTTACCCGGCCAGATGCCCTGTAAGTCGGGATCGCCCCACGGTGTCTTGGGCGGCTTGTAATCGGATCCGCCCGTTTGCGCGCCGGCAGACCAAGCCATCAGCGCGAAGGCGGCAAGCGAGAGGAACGTACACCGCATAGGAGACCTTCTACTTCTTCTTGTATTGTCCGTAGAGAAGCTCTTCGGCAAACTCTACGCATTTGAAATCCAGAAGCTGCGCGTTCTTTTCGACGCGCCGGTACAGCGGCATGGTGATCTTCCACGGCCGCGTGAACGTCTTGGAGTCCTCAATCGTAGCTTCGTAGTTGAGGTGGTAGGGATCGATGCGCGTGTAACGCTCCACTACATGCGCCTGGTCGCTCATGAAATCGCCGGCGCGGTCGAGCCACGCGAGGCCGTTGAGGCCGGTGACGTCCACCACTAGAGTCTCGCCTTCCCAGTGACCGTTGTTGGTGCCCATCCAGGTGTCGGAACCGGCTTCGACCGGCTTGCCCATGTTGACCAGGCGATTGGCGCTGGCAAATTCATAAACGAACAGAATGCCTTGGGGAGATTGCACAATCTGAAACGGGTACGGCATATAATTGGCGCGCGGCACGCCCGGCATGTAGCATTTGGCTTCGGGGTCATCGGTGCGGCGCTTGGTGAAGTTCGCCTGCTTCTTGGCCAGCGCAGCCGGCGTGTATGGAATTTGACTGCCATCCACCACGCCTTGACCGGGAGGAATGGCGCCGATCGCGCCGATTTCCCACATCGTGCCGGCCTGCTGCGAGTGGTCTTGCAAATCCCAATTCGCGGTGTTCACCGCTTCCCAAATTCCACTCAAATCGGGATGGCCGTCAAACGCACGTGGCGCACGGTAGGCTTGATTTTGGGCTGCTGCCGGAACACCTGTTATTTGGAGAACCGCGAACGCCGCGGCCGTAGAAAGTACAATCCTGATCGTATTTCGCATAATCGCAATACGGCTAAGATCCTACCTGAGAGGCCTGGGACTGTCAACCAGCATAGACTTGTCCGAAATCGCAACGAGCGTTGTGTTTTTCACGCTCAGCGAAGGGTCCATAACCAAGGGCAACGTGCGGTGCCCCGAGGAGTGGCGCAGAATCAAGTCACCGTCGTGGAGGACGGTTTCGATGAATTTAATTCTTAGCGATTCGGCCACCAGACGCTGGGAAGGCGTTGTTCTTGCGGCCGGAAAAGATCGCATGCGCATCGCCTTGCGCGGCGGTTCGGACGTTACCGAACTGCACAGAGAATACGGCGAATGGATGTTCGAAGATGGCGAGCCGGTGAACCTGGAGCTGCTGCATGCCGGCAGCGAAGCTGAAATGACCCGCTTTCTCGAAAGAGTCTATCCGCGCTACTACACCGCCTGAGCGGGGGCGAATGGGACGGTGTGGGGTCGGGCCTTCGGGCCCGCCGCCGGGCTGACCCCACACCGGAGCTCCGCAGATTAATCGGACTGCTGGAAATGGCCTGCCACGGCGCCGTTCCCCTCACTGTCGTGGCATGTCCAGCACCCACGCATTTCCCTCCTCCGTCATCTCGCCAAATGCGAGGTGCTTTCCGTCAGGAGAGGCCACGGGGTTTTCCACATATTTGAGGCCCCGGTGCAGCAGCGTTACAGCCCCGTCGAGCGAGACGTGCAGCAGCGGCGCACCCTTGGACGCGAACGCGGTTACAAAGAGTCCTTTGCCATCATAGACCCAAGCCGCCGATAACAAATGAGTCCACTCGCCCGCGGACGTTTCCCGTGGTGCTTCGCCGGCGAGAGAGATCAGCCGAATGTGTCCACTGGTCTCTTCGTTCTTACCTAAGGCGATCCAGCGCCCGTCCGGGGAGAGGTCCCAGAAGGAGAACCTGGACGCCGGAATACGTGTGACTTCGCCTCGTCGACCAGCAACCGGATCAAACGCGGTGAAGACGACTTGATCACCGATCTCCTCGCTCAAGACACATGCCGCCTGCGAGACTGCAGGACACCGGAAGGCAGGGTGGCCCTCGGCCGAGATGCTGACCAGGGGATCGAGCCGCAGGTGGCTGGCGTACCCAGCCACGGGGAACACCATCTGAGCGGGCTGGCCGCGAACACCGGTCCGCATCAAGCGTCCCCCACTCGTCTGAACCTTTCCCTGAATCCTGGGCCAGGCAAGATACAGAATCCACCGGCCGTCCGCGCTGGACCTCGCGTCCATCTTCTCGTCCTCGCTCCGCACCAGCGCATCCACGCTTCCTGCACCGCCAATTGGCTGCTGAAAAATGTTTGTCTTGCCGTCGCGGTCAGAGTTGAAGAAGACAGCCTGACTGTCGCGAGTCCATCCCGTCGGCCAGTTTGTCCATTGTTCGAAGGAAAAGCGCCGCGGGCTGGTTAAACGGGCGCCGTTTTCCTCCAGGTCCCCGACATACACATTGTTCCGGTACTGCAGGCGGATAAAGAAAAGACGTCGGCCATCGGCGCTGCTTCCCAAAGAGCCGAACAGAAAGCCTGCCCACTGAGTCAGCCGGCGGGGAGAAGACAGAATGCTGCCCGTCCGGGTATCGAGCCTGACCTCCCAGAGATTGGCGGACTTGTCATTCGGAGCACTCTCCAAGCGCGTATAAATGATTCGTCCATCTCGGGCCAGGCTGAAGTCTCCCCCTTTGGGATCGGAAAGAATCACACTGGATCGCATCGAGTCTAGATCGTAACTGGTAATCGTGAACTCATCGCCAACACGGTTGGCACTGGCGATTGCGATGCGGCGGCCATCCGGAAACCAGGCCAGCCGCGCATCGTGAGCGCTTTCTAGCGGGACGCTCAGGACCTTGCGTGGCTCCTCGCCGTTGGCCTTCATGATCCAGACTTCTGGCGCGGAGATGCGGCGAAACAGAATGCGCGATTCATCCGGAGAGAGCACCGCGCCTCCGGCGGCGTCATCGATCAATTTGTGCAACTCGCCGCTGACCAGGGAGAGTATCCAGACGCCGGATTTGTCCTTCGGTCCGGCTGGCCCACTGACCAACAATTTGGTTCCATCCTGGAACCAGGAGATGTACGTTCACCGGAAACAATAGCCTGGCGGCGGCGCGATCAGGCGGGTCTCTCTGGTATCGATGCGGCGCAGGTGGATACCGGCGAAATCCTCATAGGCAATGGTCTGTCCGTCGGGCGAGAGAGATGCCATCATGACGGGATCTTCGGGAGGGTTGGCAGTGATCTGAAGCGGCGTCAACTCCGCAACACCCGGCACCGCGGCAAACCAGCCGAATCTTGCTCCGGCGGCTACTGCGCCAAGCACCAGGAGGGCCGCAGCGCCGGCAATCAACCAGCGACGGCGCAGATTTGGAACATGGCTGACGCGTCTCAGGTCTGCGAGCATTTCCCCGGCGCTGGCGTATCGCTGGGATGGTTCCTTTTCCAAAGCTTTGAGAACGACCCCTTGGAGCGCGGTGGGAATTGCCGGATTCGATTCGCGCGGTGGCACCGGCGCGCGGTTCAGGATCGCTTCCTGAACCAGCCTGGGAGTTTCGGCTCGGAACGGCAGCGCGCCGGTTGCCAGCTGGTACAGGGTCACTCCTAAGGAGAACAGGTCGGATCGGGCGTCTACCGGCTCCCCGCGCACCTGTTCCGGCGACATATAAGAAACTGTGCCGGCCGCACTGCCTGGTGTGGTGACGGTGAATTCGTCCGCGGCAGCAGTGGTTGGCGACCCGTGCTGGAGGGCGTTGCCTGGCTCGGAAAGCAGTTTGGCCAACCCGAAATCCAGGATCTTGATTTGACCGTTAGCCGTGACAAAGAGGTTCGCCGGTTTGATATCCCGGTGCACGATTCCCTTGGCATGCGCGACAGCCAGCGCATCACAGATTTGCATAGCGAAATCAATCAGCAATGGAAGCGGCAGCGGTCCGGCGGTCAGCCGCTCTCGAAGCGATTCCCCTTCCAGCAACTCCATCACGAGGTATGGCCGTCCCAAATGCTCTCCGACGTCGTGAATGGTACAAATGCGAGGGTGATTTAGAGCCGAAGCGGCGCGGGCCTCGCGCTGAAAGCGCCCTAACGCCACGGTATCAGCGGCTAGCGCGTACGGGAGGAACTTGATGGCGATAGAACGCTCCAGCCGCGTGTCGCGAGCCTTGTAGACCTCACCCATCCCGCCCGCCCGCAGGAATTCCAGAACCACATAAGGCCCGATCTGCTCACCGAGCGGAACACTCGGGGCGTGGAACTCTGCCGCCCCATCGATCTCGGTTTCCATAAACCCGTCCGCACCGTCGGCATTAGCCAGCAGCGACTCCACCTCGCGCCGGAGTTCGTCGTCATCGCCACATGTACTTTCCACGTAGGCCCGGCGCTCTTCTGGTTTTCGCGCGCGGGCGGAATGAAACACAGATTCGATCTCGCGCCAGCGATCCTCGACCATGCTTCCCTCCTCAGCTCCGGAAGCGGCGTTCGGCCATCGAACGGCGTCCCGGCTGGTCTATGTAGTCTATACTCGATGCCCCCCTACTGCACCGGTATCTGCACCGCGGGCCCGGCTATTCCCGACACGCTCAGTTGAACGTCCACCATTCCGGAGTGAGTCCCTGGCGGCACTACAAAATCCACGCGGTACAAGTTCACCAGTCCCGGCCAGCCCTCCTTGTTAATTGCGTCTTGCGCCTGTCCGCCGACGACGACCTCAACCGGCGCATTTACCAGATCGTACGGCGCGGATGTAGGAAATGCAGCGCCCGGATCATTGGCCGGCGTGGTGTATCCCAGGTTGGAGACGCGGCCGATCAATACCTCGCCCGCGTGTGCCGGGCTGCCAGCGTTCACCAGCGTAAAGTCGGCGTGAAATACCTCAGGGCTGGTGTCGGACCCCGCGAACGCCGCCGGGTATGCGGTCGCCACATGAAACGTGTGCACGGCATAGCCCCCACCCAGCACGCGGCGCAACGACGGATCTTCGGTCATGGACGCCCTGCGGAAGGCCCTCACCGTTTGCACTCTCGTCTGCTGGCCTCGAAGCCCAAAGAACGCCCCGCTTCCCGCGCTGATTTGATGCATGCCCAGGCCGCCTTCCATGAAGCGGCCCACCAGCACTCCATCGGCCGTCTGGATTTCCCATCGGCATTCGCCGAGCGCTCCCGATGCATCGGATATGGCGAAGCCCGAGGCCGCAGTGGGGCTGAATCCCATCCCGTATGACCTGCTGCTCCACAGGCCTTTCGCCGGTTTCCCGTTCACCTTCACCACGTCAGCCACGATTATGGAATCTGTGAACGCCCTGGTCGCCGCCGGCGTTGTGGCCGCGGGACTCAGGGCTAATTTCGACGGATCCGTCACATCGCCTACGTAGGTCACGACGTTATCGACTTCGATCGTGAGAACCGAAATTTGCGGCTGGTTTGCGGCACTCAGGCAAACAGCGCTCCACAACAGCCCTACTATCGCTCGTGTCGCAGTCATACTCGTCCTCCTGGACTAATACCGGGAAACAGCGCCCAAAACCGTCACGGATGAGAATTTTTTCTGGTAGAATCCCGACGGGATGGCGATGGAGTCCTTGGAGGACATCACCGGACTGCTGGCAGCCTGGAACGATGGAGACGAAGAGGCTCTAAAGAGGGTGATCCCCCTGATTTACCCGGAGCTCCGACGCATCGCCCGCCGGCACCTGACTCGCCGCACCGCTGGTGACAGCCTCGAATCGGCCGCGGTAGCCAATGAGGCTTATCTCAAATTGATCCGCGCGCGCGGAATCCGTTGTGAGAACCGCGCGCACTTCTTTGCCCTGTGCGCCCAAATGATTCGGCGCATTCTAGTGGATCACGCGCGGACCCAGCAATATGCCAAGCGCGGAGGTGACGCGGTCCGAGTTCCGCTCGACGAGGCCCTGCTCGGGACGCGGGCGCGCGGGATTGATGTGCTCGCTTTGGAAGATGCCCTGGCATCGCTTGCCAAGCTGGATGCCCGAAAAGGCCAGGTCGTGGAACTCCGGTACTTCGGCGGACTGAGCGTGGATGAAACGGCCGAGGTGTTGCACATCTCACCGGAAACGGTCTTGCGTGACTGGAAGATGGCCAAAACGTGGTTGTTTCGCGAATTGGCTGGTAGAGGAAGCAGCGCGCGCTCAGAATAGAGACCCTATGCGGTGCGCCCCACCCAAGAGCTAGTTCGCCCGTAGACTCAGCTTCTGCACTCTCCAGTTGCCAATCTCGCCTACGTAGATCTCGTTCTCACTGCGGCAATCGATGGCGTTGACGGTGCCGAATTCCTTCGGCAGCTTGCCCGCCCGGCCGAATCTTCCCACCAGCTTCCCGTTCAACTCCATCTTGTAGATCTCGCCATTCACATCGATATCGTCGGGCGGGTTGGAATTGGAGCTGTAGAGATACTGATGCGGACCCGGCGTGATGCAAATTGCCGCGGGAGTTCCTGCGTTCAAGAACGTAGTCTTGAAATTGCCGTCTCCGTCGAACACCTGGATCCTTCGGTTCCCGGCGTCGGCGACGTAAACGTTGCCTTGCGCATCGAGCGCGATCCCATGAGGCGTGTTGAATTCGCCCGGCACGTTGCCCCTGGAGCCCCAGGAGCGGATGAATTTGCCATGCCGGTCGAATTTGGCGACGCGTGCATTGCCGTAGCCATCGGCGACATAAATGTTACCGGCCGCGTCCCAGGCTACGTCAGTGGGCCGCTGGAAAATATCGGACTGCAGACCTGCGCCCGGCGGCCCGCCCCTGCCGCCTCGTCCCGGCGGCGGACCTTCCGCGCCAGGCGCCGCTCCGCCTCCACCTCCGCGGCCACCTGGAGGAGCAGCGGCCGGCTCGGGGTTGAGCGCCAATGCCGGCACGCGCTCTGCCTCCGCTTTTCGGCCGAGCAACAGTTGAACGCGCCCGTTCGGATCGAACTTGATCACCATGCTCGACATCTGATCGACCACCCAGATGTTGTCCTGCGGATCGACGCGCACCTGCTGCGCCACCATAAACCCGTAAGAATCCTGGCCGATCTCGCGCACGAACTTGCCGTTGCGATCGAACTGGAATAGCCGCGACCCTCCGTGAGCGAACGGCCGCGCCGTGCCGATGGTGATGGTGGGATGGCCGGTGCGCGTGTAAACGAAAACATCTCCCTTGGAATTTGTAGCCACACCGGCCACTTCACCGAAATAGATGTTCTCGGGAAGCTTGAGCGGATCGGCCGCCGAATCGAAGGCGATTTCGGGCACGGCGAATTGGGCGGATGCCGGAAGACCGGAAAGAATCGCCATAGCGAAGGAAATCAGCAAGCGTCGTGTCATGGTGAGCCGTCCTTATCGCGATGCTGACGTGGCCGCCGCGGGCGCCTTTAAGAGGAGCTTTTGCACACGCCAGGACTCGATCTCCGCAACGATGATCTGGTTCGGGTTTCGGCAATCCATCATGTGGGTCACCTGGAATCCGCCCGGTTCCTTACTGGCGTGGCCAAACTTGCCCAGGATGGTGCCGTCCAATTCCATTTTGTAGATCTCGCCGGTGATGTCCCAACTGCCCGGAAGGTTGCCGTTGGGGTTGGAGTTGGAGGTGAACAGATACTGGTGCGGGCCGGGCGAAATGCAGACGGTCCAGGAGTCGCCGATGTTGTCGTAGATCGCGCGCAGCACCAGGTTGTTGTCGAAAACCTGCATGCGGTGATTGGCACGGTCGGCGACGTAGACGTTGCCTTGCGCATCCACTGCCAGGCCATGCGGCGTATTGAACTGGCTCGGCTCGGAGCCGGGCTTCTCGCTCCCTACCTGGCGCAGGAACCGGCCGTTCTTGTCGTACTTCACCACCCGGTGATTGGTGTAGCCGTCGGAGACAAAAATATTGCCCTGCGGGTCCCAGGCCACATCGGTGGGACGGCCGAAGATATACTTTTCAGCCGGTGGCGGAGGACCGGCGGGCGAGGCCAGCGCGCCGGCGACTGCGTCGGGCCGATGGCCCAGCACCATCACAATGCGGCCCGCGGGATTGAACTTGATCACCAGGTTCGTTCCCTCGTCCACCACCCAGATGTTGTCCTGCGGATCGACGCGCACCGAGTGCGCGAACTCGAAACCGTAGTTGCCTTCGCCGATCTCGCGCACGTAATTGCCGTTCTGATCGAACTCGAACAGGCGCGTGTTGGCACTGCGCGTATAGACGAAGACGTGGCCTTTGGAGTTGGTCGCCACGCCCATGGATTCGCCGAGATAGAGGCCGGGTGGGAGTTTCAAGAAGTCGGCTACCGACTCATACGGGATCTCCGGAACATTTTGCGCTTTGGCCTTCACCTGCGCGAACAGCGGGCCGGCACACGCCAGCAGCGCGGCCGCGAAACAGGAACACAGACATCGCCTCATGAACACCTCCACAGGTGTGTATGAATCTATCACAGACAGACCCGTGGCTTACGGTAAGCCATTTTACAAACGCGTGAAGGAATGTTTTCAGGTACTTGTGTGTTCGCCGTGGCGCATGCGGAGCCGCTATCGCCGGAAATTGTCGTTACTGACCTTGGTCTCGCGCCCCTGCTTCTCAATATCGCGAGCGCCGCGCAGGGCATCGAGCATCATGTAGTTTCCCTCATGGCAGGCGTACTCGTAGATCTTATACTCGGGATCGAGCTTGTACGGGTAGCGCAGCGTGAAGGGCCGCGTCCAAACATTCGGGTCGCTGATGGTGGCTTCCCAGACCAGCGTGTCCGGCGCCGTGCGGGTGAATCGCTCCGTGATCACGGCCGCATCGGTGTAACGCCCGCCGGCCGCGGACTCCGGCCGAATGCTGGTTGTTTCGACCACCAGCGTGTTCCCTTCCCAGTGGCCGACCGAATTTCCCATGTAGGTCTTAATCGCCTTGCTTAGGTGCGGACGGCCATCGGTCGGGATGATCCGGGTTTCGTGAACCATCTCCGAGCGGATCACCACGTAGCCGGGGGATTGGATAATCTCGTTGCCGTAGTCGTACAGCGTGTATAACATCGTCGAGGGAAACCCGCGCGTGATGCAGCGGCTGTACTGATCGAAATCCTCCCACGAATCGACCTTGTCGGGGAAGTGCTGGCCGGGACCATGGCCGTTGCGCTCGGCCGCGAGCACCGCCTTGGCTTGCGGAGTCAACGGCGGCATCCGGCCATCCGGCGGATCGACCACCAGCGACGTTTGCTTATTCGCTCTACCAATCTCGCCCCAGTTCTGCGGTGGTCCGATGCCGTTGTCTCCGGGGTTTGCCGTGCGATTCTGAAATGCCTTCGCGGCTTGCGTCTGCCGCTGGACGAGCTGTTCCTCCGTGAGCTCGGCCTCTTTGATGTTGGCGGGCCGCTCTCTCGGGATATTGAACTGCGCCGGCCAGCTCCCTTCAAGATCCGGCTCGCCCCAGGGAGTCTTCGGCGGCACGTAGGCCTTCGACGTTGGTGACGGGGCGGTTGAAGTCTGCCCCACCATGGAGAATGAGAAAGCGGCCAGTAATACGGCTATGATCGCGCATCGAGACTTCATGGGAATTCTCCCTTCGACAGACTAACTGACGTAGGGATTCTAACATTTACAAACAATGGCAGCCAGCGGGGGCGCGGGCGCGTCCGGCGCGGGGCTGCGTCCCATAAGCGTTAGCTTACGCCCCAACGCCCGCGTCTGCTGCGCGCCGATTCCGAGGGCGTTTCGGGAAGTGTTTGCAGCGCGCCAGTAATTTTAGCGGGTTAGCGACGATACGTCCTTGTGCTTTGCTAAACGCCGCGCCGTATTTCAGTACGAATCGCCTTTCAGCGCCCGGCTCATCCTCGACGAGCGCATTGGCCTGTTAACCATGCGTCTTGATGGCCCGTGACTCCGGACATGGTGTGCGCTTTGGAATCGGCAGGGCTTCTTCTCTCTAAGCAAGCGAGTGTGATCTAATTGGCAGGTGCTAATCCAACTGGCAAAGGAGTCTGTATGCCTATTATTACCACCAAGGACGGCGTTGAGATCTTTTACAAGGACTGGGGATCGGGGCAGCCGATCGTGTTCAGCCATGGCTGGCCGCTTTCGGCGGATGACTGGGATAACCAGATGATGTTCTTTCTCGGCAAGGGGTATCGCGTGATCGCCCATGACCGACGTGGGCACGGGCGATCGACGCAGGTGGCCGATGGGCACGATATGGACCATTACGCGGATGACCTGGCGGCGCTTACGGCGCATCTGGATTTGAAGGATGCGATCCATGTTGGGCACTCGACCGGCGGTGGTGAGGTAGTGCACTATCTGGCCCGGCGTGGGCAACGGGACGTGTACAAGGCTGCGATTATTAGCGCGGTGCCGCCTCTGATGTTGAAGACGGATGCCAATCCGGAGGGCCTGCCAAAGTCAGTGTTTGACGATCTGCAGGCGCAGCTTGCGGCGAATCGGTCGAAGTTCTATCGCGACCTGCCGGAGGGACCTTTCTATGGATTTAACCGGCTGGGGGTGAAATCCGTTGAGGCCACCATTGCAAATTGGTGGCGGCAGGGGATGATGGGCGGCGCCAAGGCTCACTATGACGGGATTGTGGCCTTCTCGCAGACGGACTTTTCGGAGGACCTAAAGAAGATCACGATTCCGGTGCTAGTGATGCATAGCGAAGACGACCAGATCGTTCCGTATGTGGCGGCGGGACCGAAGTCGGCAAAGCTGCTGAAGAATGGGACGCTGATTACGTATAAGGATTTCCCGCATGGCATGCCTACTACGCAGGCGGAGAAGATCAACGCCGACCTGCTGGCATTCCTCAAGAGCTGAAGACATAGCTATTAGATGATCTCAAACGCCCTGGTACACGAGCGCAACAAAGTCACTCGGGTTCTGGAACAGGTTGCCCCATACCGCGTCATATCGCGCTCCAGGCTTAGCAGCGACAACTTCAGGCAAGGACTTACCCTGTTTTCTTAGGGCAGCAACCTTATCGCGGATCTCAACCAGAACGTCACGGAATAGAACCAGGTCGGCTTTCTTTCCCACGGCTCCGTGCCCGGGAATGACGATCGTTTTATCGGTCACTTTTGCGATGTTCGCTTCCGCCGCGCGTATCTGGCCGTCGATGCTGCCTCCCGTCCAGTAGTCGATAAAGGGGTAATCGCGGTTCCAGAAAGTGTCTCCTGTGTGGAGAATGTCGGCCTCAACAAAGTGCACGGAGATATCAGAGTCCGTGTGGGCAGGCTGGTAGTGCTTCAGCATCAGAGTCGTGTTGTTGGCATGTAGAGTGTGTTCGTCTTTAAAGACGGTGGAGGGAATCGCACCCGCCGGTGCGGCTGGGAAAGTGTACCTAAAGTTGCCTTCGACGCGCGTGGCCTGGGAAAGATGTTTACGCGTGTTCTCGTGCGCCAGGATACTAGCTCCGGCTCCATGGACCCACTCGTTGCCGCCGGTATGGTCGAAGTGCCAGTGGGTGTTGATCAATTGTTTGATGGGATCTGCGTTGATGCTCGCCAGGGCTTCAGTGACGTGCGGACGTGCGGTAATGATTTCCGCATCAACCAGCAGCTTTCCGTCAGGGCCAGTGAGCACGGCGATATTTCCACCAGGGCCTAAAAGGACGCTGATGTTGCGGCGAAGGTTTTGAACCGTGACTTTCGCTGTGGCGGCTTCTTTGAACGCTCCTACAACGATGCCTTCTGTTTCGGCCATCAGGTAACTTGGAGCAAAGCAAGCTGCGGCTACCGTCAGACCTCCGGCAGCGAGAAACTGACGACGTGAAATGTCGAGTGACGCTTCGGGAACCATCTTAAGATTCTCCTCTCGCTTCGCCCTAAAATTTAGTCACATCTTTGGCCTTTGCGCGTAAATCTTAAAAAGAACATTTCTCGATCCCTTCGCGAACGGCGGAATGATGCCTCTTGTCCTCTTATTACTCGCGGTCCTATTGTAAACTCCGAAATTATAGTAGCTCTGAATCCGGCATGAGCGATAAATCTATAGCGCCGTATCCACACTGGTCCCGCGCACAGAAGTTCGCGGTTACTTCGGGAGCGGAGCAGTATCGCGAAAGCGCTCGTCGACATGTGACCGAGAACGAAAAGTCGGCATTTGTTTAGCGATGGCCTCACCGGAACGCACTTGGACGTAAACGCCCGACACGTTGAAGTGGAAGACAAAAAACGTAAAGTCCGGAGTCACGATTGCTAGAACCGTACCGGCTTAAGGTGACGCTTATGGGCGCTACGCCCCGACGATCTGAACGCTGATCCCCTCGGGGTCTTTGATATGGAACCCGGCGTCCAGGTTGTCTTCCGGATTGGCCCCGCGCTCTTTGAGCTCACGCGTCACCGCGTCCTTATTAAACTTTTCGACGCCGATGGCGAAGTGATCCACGATCCCGGTGGGGCTCTTGTGGTGCAGCGAGACGAGCACCTTCCCGGCGCCGAGCCGCACAATTTCGTTGGGCTTGTCCTCGCTCAAAATGGTGAAGCCGAATATCTTTTGATAGAAAGCGATCGACCGCGGCAAATCGGTTACCTGAATGCTGATGTGGTCGATCTTCGTGCCTTTGATGCCGGACTCCTGGGCTTGAGCCGTCGATGCGGCGCCGCCTGCGGCTGTGAGCATGGCGAGACCCTGCACCAAATCGCGGCGCGAGAGCGTGCCCCGCTCGAACCGGTCTACCAGACTGGAAATCATCGCTTCCATAAAGCCTCCTGATTGGGATTAAAGTAGCACAGGCCCCTCTGCCCGTGCGCAGCACGTCTGGACAAACAGGCCTGGGAGCGAGTTCTACGTTAATCTAGACCCAAAGGAGGTACACGATGCGTCTGGTTGCACTGATGGCTGTGGCGTGGCTCGCGGTATCTGCGCAAGCACAGAAAGCCTGGACTCCGCCGCGAACCGCCGATGGCCAACCGGATATCGAGGGCGTGTGGAGCAATGCCTCGATCGTTCCGTTGGAACGGCCCAAGGAGCTCGAAGGTAAACCATTCTTCACACCCGAGGAAAAAGCCGCATATGAGAAGAAGGTGTTCGCGCGATCGAGGCGCGATAAACCTACCGCGGAAGGCAGCGTCGGGACCTACAACGACTTCTGGTGGGACGCCGACTCCAAACGCGCCCAGAATTTTCGCACGTCGTTGATCGTGGAGCCTCCCGATGGGAAAATCCCGCCGCTGACGCCGCAGGCACGGCAGAAAATGGAAGCCGACCGCGCATACGCCGCGAAACATCCGGCCGATGGTCCGGAGGACCGGGCGCTCATGGAGCGCTGCCTGCTTTTCCCGACGACGGGACCTCCGATGCTACCCAGTTTTTACAACAACTCGGTCTTCGGCGCGCTGACCACGAATTATCAAATCGTTCAGACGCGCGACTACGTGGTCATCGTGGTCGAGCTGAATCACGACGCCCGCATGATTCCGCTCGATGGCCGTCCGCATATCCCGGCTGGGATTCGGCAATGGCTGGGCAATTCGCGCGGCCACTGGGAAGGCAATACGCTGGTGGTCGATACCACCAATTTCACCGACAAGACCAAATTCCGGGGCGCCGACGAGAATCTGCACCTGACCGAACGATTCACACGGGTCGCGGCCGACACACTGCTCTACGAATTCACCATGGATGACCCGACCGCATTCACGAAAGTCTGGAAAGGTGAGGTGCCGATGATTGAGAGCAGCGGCCCGTTATACGAGCATGCGTGCAATGAAGGGAATTACGGCCTGGCCGGGATTCTGGGCGGGGCGCGGGCGGAGGAGCGCGCGGCGCAGCACTAGCGGGCCGGAAGGCCCGGCCCGACGCCCTAGTCGTAATACTGCGGAGCGATTTTGCGTTTGGCGCCGGCTGTGGCGTCGTGCTGGATCCAGAGCTGCGCGCCGGTCTTCTTCACGAAGTCTTCCATCGCCGCCCGGCTCTTGGCCGTCTGGTCCTTGTCGAAATCGAACGAGGGAACGCGCTTGAGCGTCATCTCTTCGGGGTAGTGGTACAGGTCGCCCGAGAGAAGCACGGGGCCGGTTTTGGCCAGCTTGAGAAACAGCGACTGGTGTCCGGGGGTGTGGCCCGGCGTGAACTTGATGACCACAGTCCCATCGCCGAACACGTCGTGGTCCTCGCCTTTGAGCAGAAGAACCTTGCTCTGCTTCAGCGCGCCGTACAGATCTGCGGCGGGCGCGCCTGGCCCCTTTTGATCGGTTGCTTTCGGCGCGAACATGGCGTCGCGCTCCACTTGCTGCACGATCCAGGTGGAACCGGCAAACGAGTTGGCGTTCGCCACGTGATCGCCGTGATAGTGCGAGAGTGCGAGATAAGTAATGTCCGCCGGCGTATACCCGATGGCGGCAAGTTGGGGCAACAACGGCCGGGTGACGGTGAACGCGCCCTGCTTGGTGGGCGTCCCATCGGTCTTTACATTGCTGTCGGTGATCTCGCCGGTATCCCACACGAGTGTGCCGCGCGGGTGGGCGATCAGGAAGCACGGCGTCACCATATCGGTGGTGGCGAGTTCGCCATCTTTGAAGCCGAACGCCGTGGCGCCTACGCCGGTGATTTTGCCGCAATCGAGAACGTACAACCGCAGCGATTTCGGCGCGGGCGCATGACGCGTTTGCGCGGACAGGAACGACAGTACCGCCAGCGCGGAGAATGTCACCGTGGGCAAGGCAGAACACAGGATTCGCGAAAACATGGGGACCAGCATATCACTACTTCTATTTGCCGCAGCCCTTATTAGCCGCTTCGATCTCGTCGAACAGGCGCACCGCTCCCTCGCCAGTCAGGGCGCGGATGACGTGGCTTTCGCCCTTTTCCACGGTGATCGTTACCGTCATGCCCTTCGATCGAAACAGAGACGCTTGTTCTTGCATATCCTGTCTCCAACCGGAATCGAGCTCGCCCACATGCATATTAATGCACATCTTCGCCAGCGCGGCGATGCGCGGCGGCGTGGCATCGGGAAGATAGCCGGGGAAACCGGTCACCGACAGGAAGTACTGCGGGTAAGACGCGGCGATGTGGAAGGCACTGAGGCCTCCGTTGGACATGCCGGCGATGTAGAACCTGTTGCCGCGGATTTTGTACTGGCTGAGAAGCTGGTCGAGGAACTTGGGAAACACGCGCTCGCCTCCCTCAAAGAAGAGACCGCCGGAGGGCGCTGCGGGGATTACCACGATATATCCGCGCCTTTGTGCCTCGCCGGCCCAGTTCTGCATCAAGGTCACCTGGACCATCTGCATGTCCTGGCCGCCGGGCGGGAAGGCCAGCACCGCGGGGTACGACTTCTCGGCATCGTAGTCTTTCGGGAGGACCACCTTGAAGTACAGATTCATTCCTGCGATGCTCGTGTTCTGATCGATCACCTTTGCGCCGGCGGATTGGCTGGCGGCGAGGAGCGCGAGGACAGCAACGGCGGGTAGACTGGTCATGGTTGATTCTACTCCGGCCGGCGGCGAAAGGAGCGCCAATCATGCCAGATTCCATCGAGAGAAACGGGCTCACGCGGCGGCGAATGTTGGAAGCCACGCTCGCGGCCGCATTGGCGGCTTCTCGCGCTTCTGCGCAGCGAAGAACGGATGCTCCGAACAGCGCGCTGGCCATGGCCCGAATCCTGAACCGGGCAAATTTCGCCGATCTGCCCCCGCTGGCGGTCGACTACGCCAAGATGATCCTGGCCAGCACAATGGCCAGTGCGGCAGCGGGCACACGGATCGGCTCGGCCGGCATCGTGCGCGATCTGGCAAAGGAGCAGGGCGGCAAACCCGAGGCCAACATCTGGTTCGATGGCGCGAAATTGCCCGTGACTGCGGCGGCGCGAGTCAACGCAATGCTCAGCGATTCCGCGGCTTCCGATGACAGCGACCTGAGAAACGTGGCCCACACCGGAACCTGTCTTACTGCCACCGGGTTGGCCATCGCCGAGCGCATGGGCGCCACGGGTCAGGACGTGCTGAGCGCTATGGTGATGGGCTACGAAGCCGCGGGCCGGATCGGCGAGGCTCTGGGGCAGTCGGGCGAAGCGGTGAGCGGCAGCCTGCGCCAGGGTTTCCACGCATCGATCGTGGTCGCATTTGGCGGCGTCGTCTGCGCGTCCAGGCTGCTTCGGCTGACCGATGAGCAGATGGGAAACGCCATCGCGATGACGGCGACTACCATGGGCGGCCTGGCGATCGGCACCAACAGCTGGGCGCGCGAATACCACGCCGGTAATGCCGCACAATGCGCGGTGAACGCCGCGCTCGCCGCGGGGCGCGGGTACACGGTCAACGAGGACATGCTCGAAGCGCCGGGCGGTTTTCTGGCCGTGTTCGGCGGCAGCAAGCCGAACACTAGCAGCCTGACCCGCGAGTTAAACCAGCAACTGGAAATTACCAGGTACCTGGCGATCAAGCTGGTGCCGGGCGCGCATGCGCTCCAACCCGCGGTGGAAGCAGCGATCAATGCCGCGCGCCAGGCGAACGCGGCGCCGGAACAGGTGGCGAAGATTCTGGTGTCGGGGCCGCAGATCCGGGCGCGCGCAGGCACCAGAGCGCCGAAGGATATGATCGAGGCCATTCACAGCCTGCCCTATTTTGTTGCTTCCGCGGTCGCCGACAGGGATTTCTCCTGGGTTCATGTTACGCCTGAGAAGATCCATCGGCCGGTCGTAGCGCGGCTGATCGCGCTGGTCGAGACTGACTCCGTTCCGAATGCGGTTCACTACGATTGGGGCTGGGGCGCCACGGTGACGATCGTCACGGCGTCCGGCGCACGGTTCACGAACACCGTGGATGCACCGAAAGGCTCCGCGCCACGGACGATCCAATGGAGCGACGTCGAGGCCAAATACCACGCGCTGATGCCCGAGTCGCGTTTAGCGGCGCGGCGCATTGAAGAGGCACTCAAAATGATTCACGAGTTCGATAAGGCGCAGAAGGTGTCACAACTGACCGCGCTACTCAGCTGACGACGCCGGCCGGAAGGACGGCGTCGACCACGAATGGCCAGCCCCACTGATATACTTTTCACGCTGGAGGTTTCATGTCTCGTTCGACGCTTACTGCTATTGTTCTGTTTGCACTGGGGACGGCCTACGCCGCCATCGACGATCCGGTGCGCCTGGACACCGGTATGGTTTCCGGAACCAACACCTCGAGTGCGGAGGTACGGGTGTTCAAGGGCATTCCGTTCGCCGCGCCGCCCGTGGGCGACCTGCGTTGGCGCGCGCCGAAGCCCGCGTCCCATTGGGATGGCGTGCGCAAAGGCGATGAGTTCGGCCCGGTGTGTATGCAGGGCGGCAATCAGAAGATGAGCGAGGATTGCCTCTACCTCAATGTTTGGACGGGCGCCAA
This sequence comes from Bryobacteraceae bacterium, assembly GCA_035516375.1. GTDB lineage: Bacteria > Acidobacteriota > Terriglobia > Bryobacterales > Bryobacteraceae > PSRJ01. Next base: position 18,601 of record DATJAK010000107.1, on the reverse strand, counting down.
ATCAGCGGGCGAGAAGCGGCCGGTGATGGTGTGGATCTACGGCGGCGGTTACACCGGCGGTTCGGGTTCGCAGCCTATGTACGATGGCGAAGCGCTGGCGAAAAAGGGCGCGGTGGTGGTGACGCTCAACTACCGCCTGGGAATCCTCGGTTTCTTTTCCTATCCCGAATTGACCAAAGAGTCCGACCGCCGCGGTGCAGCGAATTTCGGGGTGATGGATTCGATCGCGGCGCTGCAGTGGGTGCAGAAGAATATTGCCGCGTTTGGCGGCGACCCGAAGCGCGTGACGATCTTCGGCGAATCGGCCGGGGCCGGCATGGTGGCCAACTTGATGACGGCGCCGCAGGCGAAAGGCTTGTTTGAGCGGGCTATCGGCGAAAGCAGCGCATGGTCTACGGCTCAGGTGGCGCGTTTGAACACCCTCACCGAAGCGGAACAGGCGGGCGCGAAATACGCCGAGGGATTGGGTGCGCAATCGCTGGCGGATCTCCGCGCTAAGCCCGCCGACGTGATTCTGAAAGCGGGGCGCGGCGCGGGGCCGATCGTAGACGGCTGGTTGATTCCGGAAGATCCGGGAAAGGCCTTCGCCGAAGGCAAGCAGATTGAGGTGCCGGTGTTGACCGGGTCGAACCGCGACGAATCGTTCGGCGGCAATCCGCGCAGCGCGCAGGAGTTCATCGAGGGGGCTCGAAAACGTTTTGGCGATCTGGCCGACGAGTATTTGAAGCTGTATCCGGCTACGTCCGACGAGCAAGCGAAGGAATCGGCGTTCTATTCGGGGCGCGATGAGATGGCGTTCGTGATGCGCAACTGGGCGCGCCTGGCGTCCAAACCCGGCAAGACCAAGTCGTACGTGTTCTATTTTACGGAGCAGCCGCCGCTGGTGCCGAACGCCCGAGGCCCGTTCGCACCCACGGTGCATGGGAGCGCCACGCACGTTTCCGAAATTTTGTACGTGTTCAATCATCTCGATAGCAGCCGCGGGTGGACCGATCAGGACCGCCAGGTGGCCGATAACATGTCCACGTATTGGGTGAACTTCGCGGAGAAGGGCGATCCCAACGGCAAAGGCTTAGCGAAGTGGCCGGCCTACGACAGCAAGGAAAAGAGCGTCAAGATTTTCGGGAATCCGCCCGAAGGGCCGCAGGCTCCGGCGGAAGAGAAGATTGCGTTCTTTCAGTCGTATTTCGAGAAGTTGAACGGGAAGTAGGAAAGGCACCGCTCCGTCGAAAGGGGAAACGCTTAAGGACCGCCGTTGCGCTCTCCGGTTTTGCGGGTCAGTCCGTGCGCGGGGCGCCGGGCAGAAGCCCGGCTGCAGGCCGGAAGGCCTGGCCCCACGGGGCTCACGGGTTGGTGTGGGCGGCTTCGGCTGCCTTCTTTTCGTCGGCGCGAGCTCCAGCCAGAATGTCTTTCATCGCGTAATTGCCTTCGTGGCAGGCGTACTCATATAGAGGAAACCGGTCGTCGCGTTTTAGCGGGAAGTCCACTTTCCACGGCCGCACCCAGGTTTGCGGATCGTCAATGGTGGCTTCGTAGTGGATCGTATTCGCATCGACGCGTGTGAACCGCTCGGTGAGCTTCAAGGCGCTCGAGTGCGGCATGCCGTTGCCGTTGAGCCCGATCCCGTTCCGGCCGCCCAATAAATTGGTGGTCTCGACCACCAGCGTGTTGGCTTCCCAGTGGCCGCGCGGATCGCCCATGTACGAGCGGATGGCGGGCCTGGCGTGCGGGCTGCCATCGAGCGGGATGATACGGGTTTCGTGGATCATCTCGTAGCGAATGATGACCAGCCCCGGCGCTTGCATGATCTGGTTTCCGTTGTTGTAAATCACCGGCAGGATGGAGCCCATCACGCCGCGCGAGATGCAGCGGTCGTAGTAACTGCGGTCTTCCCAGGAATCGGCCGGGCCGCGGAGCTTGCGTGCGGCGGCGCGGCCGTCATTCTTTTTCTGAGCTTCGGGCGTCAGCGCGGGAAACCTTCCGTTGGGCGGATCGACGATCAACGATGCCTGGCGATTCGGCTTGCCGCGTTCCACCCAGTATCCCGGAGGGCCAATGCTGCGGGCGGCGTCGGCAGCGCGGAACTCTTCGCTATCGGAAGTCGCCACTTGCTGCGCCCGCGACTCGCGCTGCTGAAATTCGGCGTCGGTCAAGACGCTGCGTTCGCCGAAGTTTTCGGGCCGCTGCGAGGGCGTATTGATCATTTCGGTGGCCGGCCAGAGGCCTTGCAGATCGGGATCGCCCCACGGAGTTTTGGGTGGCGTGTAGGCGGAAGTGGAGGACTGAGGTGCGCCGGGAAGGGGCGCCAGAAACGCGGCGGCCAATATCGCGTGCATCCAGAACCGATGGCTCATGGCAAACATTATACGGGGGTGGGGCAGGCTCTGCGGCTATTGCAAAATCAGGCAGACGACGAAGCGATCGTCCGCCCTACTCGTAAAAGATGTGGGTCAGTAGTTGCGGGTTGCTCACTACGTTGCGAGCCAGCGTGCCATCCCACGCCGCGCCGCCGCCGGGCGCGAACGTTTCCCTCAAAACGGAGGTGGCGTCGGCATCGAGATATTCCAGGCTCAGGTTCGAACCGTTGATCACCATTTCGACGTAACCGTTCCCGGCCACCAGAGTTCCATCACTTAACTTATGAAACCGATTGGGGCGAACGTCGGTGAGTCCATCCCAGTATTCCACCCGTTGCGGCGTGCCGGCGTTCGGGTAGGCTGCGTCGGGCATCTCGATGGGCATTCCGCCGTGGCCGATGCAACGCGCATAGGTGGTGAGGTGAGTCTGCTTGTCGGTGTACTTGTAGTAAACGGCAAGACGGTGCTCGTGACCCCAGAGCCAGATGAATTCCTGACTGCCGAGGAACGGAGCAATTTGCGTGGCCGGTTTCGGATATGCCCCATCGCCGAAGCCGCTGAACCATTGATGGTGGGAAAGCAGCACGGTCGGTTTTCGGTTGTGCACCGGATCGATTACATTTTTCAGCCAGTCCAACAGATGGTCATCGAGCGTGCAATCCCCGGAAACAGTATCGGAATTGTAGCCGGTGTCAATCGCGAGGATACGCCACACGGGCGTTTCCAGGCAGAAGTAGCTGGTGAGTTGCTTACTGTCCTGCGAGGTGGGGATTCCGAGCTTGGGCAGGAACTCTTCAAAGTAGCCGTGCCCTCCGGAAAACATCTCGTGGTTTCCGTTCAATGCGAAGCTGCCTTTGCTGCCCTTCCGCCAGAAGACCCCTTTGTAATTCGCCGTGTCGGTGCCCCAGCAATTCTGGTCCACCTCGCTCGCCTCGCCTACGTAATAGACGTCGCCCAGATGGATCGTCAACTCCGGATTATTGCGGACCATGGAATCGGCCACCTGTTGGGCGACATCGGTACCCGTGCCCCAATCGCCAGCCAGTGAGATGCGGATGGAACCATCGGGCGCGGCGAAACCAGACAGGTCGTAGTGGCCCTTTTCGCCAGTAGCGGGATAGGCCGGGAACGGAACTTTCTTTTCAGCGGGGACGACCACCGACTCGATGTCAGTCTGATAGGTCGCCTTGATCCAGTTCGTGATCCAAGGCCAAATGTCGGTATTGTCGAAGTCCTGTAGCGGCGGCCGTTCCACACCAGCGGGCGGCTTCTCTTGCGCCGCTTTGAAATGCGAATGGAGCGGACTGCGGCTCAGGCCGACCAGATTCTCCATACTTCTGCGGCCAGTAGGACCGATTTTTGGCGATGACATTTTTCCTCCTGTCAGAAGCGAACTGCGGACAATTGTAGCTTCTATTCCGACGAGTGGGAAGCATTCATACTTTAGAACGTATAGCTCACCCCAAACAGGGGCGTGAATTGCTGGAAGATTCCGCGTGCGGTGTTGTGCGGAGCCGGAACGATCTGCTGTCTGGGAAACGTAGTCAGGTAGTCCCGAAACTCCGCCCGCAGGAGCATGTGCGAACGCAGCAGATATTGCGCCCCTCCTCCGGCGCTGAAGACCACTTTCCAGACGTCATTGGTGGTCAGACTGGCGATTTGCGGAGCAGGTTGGATCAATGGCGCGGGACCCGCGATTTCATAATCCTTCCCGCCCGCGCCGCCTGCCACAAATGGCCGGAAGCGATGGCTGCGCGGCTTGAAATGGAACAAGAACTCCAGCGTAAGGGCGTGCGACTGGCCCTGGATATCGCTCTTGACCCCGGGCGCTTGTAAGAACGGGTGCCCATCGTCATAGAGATAGGCAAACTCCTCGGATACGTATTCTGAGAATTCATAGCCCAGGTCGATCCCTGCCACGAAGCGGTTGCGGATGCCGACGTTGGCCGTTTCCGAAGCGGAGAAGATGGTGCCGTTGCGATAGAAGCCATAGCCGATGCCGGCGCCGATTTCATAGGTCTGCGCGAACGCCGCCGCGGTGAAGACTAGTCCAGCCAAAAACTTCATTTAGTCTTGGCCCGGCCGAAAAAGCGCACGCGCAACACAAAGTGACGTCCTTCATATCCGAGGAATTGCAGGTAGTGCGGTGAGCCGATCACGTTGTTTACCGCCGTAGGATTGTTTTGATTGGTAAGGTTATCCGCGCCGCCGCGTAAAGCAAACCGGTAGCCACGTAACGTAATCATACGTTCCACGGCCAAATTCAGGTCTAGCGTGAGCGGATAACGGCACGCGCTGACGCCGCCGGTGATCGTGCCGTATTGATCCTGAATCGAAAACGGAAATCCGGATCGTGCGTCCAGAAGCGCGGCTACTGCCCAATTTTTCCAGGGGAGCGGAGCGTAGGCCCAACCTAGAAACCGGTTGGGAGAGTCCCAAGGCATCGGCACCAGCACTGGGAGAACCTCCAAGGGTACGAGCGCGTTGGGATCGATCACGGCGTTCGATTGCGCGCGTGAGCGGGTGTAGGATGCCATCCACTCAAACTGGCCCGAAAGAGTCTGGCGCACGGTGAACTGCACCGAATCGAAATCGTCACGGCGAAGACTCGAGAGCTGGTAGATGCCGGGAGAAGAGCTATTCGGCAAGGGCAACAGAGACGGTGGGCCGTCCGGCGCGAGCGTGTTCACAAAAGAGAGTTCATCGGCGCCGCGGCGGCGCAGGTAGGTGGCGCTAGCAGAAAGATGCGCGGAGATTTCCTGGTCGACGCTGAGGCTCCAGTTGGTGGCTTTGGGGAGCTGCAGGTTCGAGCCCGGCACGAAAGTTGTCAGCGCGGGAGGGCCCGTGGGAACAGCGTTGGCATATTGCGTGGTGACCGCCGTTTGATCGTATGCTCTCCCGAAAGGGCTCAGAGGGACGGCATCATGCGTCACTGCGTACCCACCTGCGACGCGCGTGTGACCTGAGCGAAACGGCGCCCATGAGAACGCGATCCGCGGAGACCAACCGGCATCGTGCACGAGTTGATCCCAATCGTTGCGCAGGCCGGCGTCGATTTGTAAGCGCTTCGAGATCCTCCAGCCATCTTGCACCCAGACCGCGGCCTCGGTATCGTGGGCGGCAACGATGCCCGGCCCGATAAAAGTTGTCTGAGAGAGAAGCTGATTGGAGAGCCCGATCAGTTGATAACCTGTGCGGTGGAAATCGCCGTTGTAGTGCAGAAAATCGGCAGTGCTGCCGGCTTGTATCTGATGTACGCCGGCCAGGTGAAACTGCGGCGCGTAGCCCTGAATCCGCCCTTCGTCACGGGACGCACCTTGCGTAGCAGTGAGGAAGTAGTTGCCGCTGCGGCCCTGCGGAGAGAACACATAGAGGCTCTGGCCCTGCGGCGAGGAACTATTGGAGACATCGCTGTGCGCGTAACCGAATTCGATCATCGAGCGGTCGCTGAGATAGAAAAGGTCCTTCACGCTCCCGAGGTACTGGCTGGTATGCACGGATTGAGTGGTGGAGGCCGGGTCGAGCGGTCCCAGCCCCACGCGCCGTTCGTTATCGACGTTCAATAGAAAATCGGCGAAGAGAATATTTCGGGGAGTCACGTTGACTTGTCCGTGGAGAAGGTTGCTGCCGGCCCATCCACTGCGCGTGTTTTCGCCGCTGGGCAGGCCGGTGATGAGAGCCGTGGTGTAGAAGTACGTGAACGTATCGGAGAACCATGCGCGGCCACGCACGATGGGCCCGGATACACCAAAGCGCGGGTACCAGTTACCCAGACGGATTCCCTGTTGTGTTTGTAAACCGGGAATAAAGTCGGTGGCAGTGTAATGGAAGGCATCTGTACCGTTCTCTGTGTTGATGGCCAGGACGCCGGCGGAACCCTTGCCATACTCGGGCGAATAGCGGCTGGACGAGTAATCCATGGAGCGAATGCCCTCGACCGCCAGCATGGTGTGGAACTGGCCGGTAATCGGATCGGCGATATTGAACCCGTTCAGCACATACTGGACCTGATTTTCGGCGGAGCCGTTGAAGTGCATTTGACCGGACGCATCTTCGACTACTCCGGGCATCAGCTTCATGGAGTTGCGCAGGCTGTGGCTGCTCGCGTACTGAATGTCGTTGATCTCGGTGCCGGTCAAGTGCTTCTCATTTTGCGTTTGCGCGATCTCAACGGGGGACGGTTGTTCGTTGACGTTGATGGATTGAAATACCTCGCGCACGGTATTGATGGTCAGCATCAATTCGAGTGCGGTGTCGATATGTACCGGACGCTCCTTGAGCTCGTAGAAACCTTGGCGCGCGATATCGACCAGGTAATCGCCAGGGGCGGGCAGAGCGAGAGAGAACGCGCCGGCTTGATCGGTCTGCGCCTGCCAGGGGCCTCCCGGTGTGGGAGGCGTGGGCCGCACGGTGACGCTGGCTCCTGGCACCGGAACTTCGTTTTCATCTTTAACGTAACCGCTGAGGTCGGAGGCTCGCGCCAGGCATGCGCCCACAAGCATGATGGCACCGATCGCGAAAAGCGGGAAGGAAGGCCGTCCTCTCCTGAGCACACGAGACCCTACACGACATTCTATTCCGGAGGGTACGAGAGGAGTGGCCGTTAGGGGGCTCCGTTCGAATGCAAACCGAGCTTGGAGTCTTCTGAAGCCGAATCGACCGACAACCAGCGGCCGTCCGGGACTCTTACCCGATGCGCCTTGGCCAACGAAGCGTGATCCTTGGCAGCGTAGGCTTCCACTGTGACTGAATCGCCAATCCTCATGGTGTCGGGAAGCCATCCCTGGCGCCGCATGCCATTCGGGCTGGCCATTTCCAGATACCAATCGATGGTTGTGCCGTTTGGGTTTTTCACATCCAGATGGCAATAGACGTGGGGGTTGGTCCATTCGACCTTGGTAATCGTGCCGATGAGGACCAGAAGCTTGGATGCGTCGTACTCAGCGGCAGCGGAGTGATGGGCCCATGCTTGCGCCGCCGCGAGTGCGGTGAGGGCGCCAAGATAGGCAGCGAGTCTGGTCATGATCCGACGCTTTCATTGTAGAGAGTCGGACGGTTGCAGCGTTCGGTGAGATCCGGCACCTCGGTTGGTTGGCCGATTTCAGCCACTCTGGTGGCCTGCGGCCGATCGGAAATGCCGCAATCCCTTGATCCGCGAGGAGATAGATTTGGCATACGGCTTGCCTATTCAGTTTGCGGGAGGCGGAACATGAAAAAAGCACTGTTAGTGATGACTGCGGCAGTGATGCTGTTGGCACCGGTTGGCGCTTCCGCCGCCATCCGTGGAGGTGTGGTGATTGGAGGCGGGGGTTGGTGGGGGCCATATTGGGGTCCGTATTGGGGCCCGTACTGGGGGCCTGCCTATTATGCTTATCCGAACACCGGCACGATCAAAGTCGATACCAAGGTGAAGGATGCCGAGATCTTCATTAATGGCGCGTATGCCGGCAATACGCACGACAACAAGACGATGCATCTGCGCCCTGGAACGTACAACGTCGAGATTCGTGAGGGCGGGCAAACACACTTGTCCCAGCGCATTTATGTGACCGCGGGCAAGACTCTGCATCTGCACCCTGAGCTCTAAAACAGCCGCGAGCGTTTCCCGATGCCGCGCGTGTCCTCCCGCACGCGCTGCGCATTACTGAGCCGCGACTGAAAGGAGCGGTTCTTCCGCACTTTCGGCGAACAACGTTTCCGGCATATGAGGCGATGGAACGGCAACCAGCGTACGTAGGAACGCACCGGTCGATTGCCACCAGCCGCGCATGATCTGCGGGTCGTAATCGACCTCGAAGGGACACCAAGCGTCGGACGCATCCCAAAAGCGTTCTACGGAACGGACCCGCACGCAGCGCGTATCGGCGCGAAGTCCGACTCCGCGGGCTTTGAGCGCGCTTTCCTTTGCGCTCCATAGCAGATTCGCTACCAGCGGTTGGTGGGCGGGCGCCGTGCGGGCCACCAGGATCTGTTCTTCTGCTGTGAAATAGTCGGCGACGAACGCGTCGCTCCTCGGCTCGATCAGCTCGAGGTCGCAGCCGAGTGCGGTACCGTCAGGAGCGACGGCGCACGCGGCCCTGCCGGCGCGGTGGCTCAGGGAGATCGCCACCGCGGCCGCTTGGCCGAAGCGAAAGACTTGCGGCGCGCCCGAGGAAGCAGCGTGGATCTCGATGCTGGCCAGCACCCGGCATGCAGTCGGTAACTTCCAGTAGGCCGCCACTGCCCGTTTGGCCGTCCAACGGCCCAGCAGCCAATCGGCGCGGCGCCTGGCGAACAAGAGGCCTTGGGCGCGCGCGAACTCGGCTGCGCTGAGCCAGTCTCTGCCCTCAGGCATATCCACAGCGGTCTGTTCCAGCCAGAATACTTCGGTCATACCGAGGCCGTGGCTACCAAATCCTCCGTGGAGACGGCTGCCTCGACCTTCTGCAGTCCGCGCTCCACGGCACCGATGAGATAAGGCCGGAGCTTCGCAGGCGGAATGATATTGTCGAGCGCACCCACGCGGAGCGCACGGTGGACGCTGTGGACACGGTCAAACTCGTCGGCCATTTCGCCAAGCTTCTCGGAATGCACAATCGGAAAAAGTTCATTCCACTGAGCCCGCAGCCGCGTTTTTTCCATGCCTTCCGCTTGGGTCATCGCCCGGCTGAGCGCTTCCAGGCGGGGATCCTTGCGGGCGCGGGCTTCCACTTCGCTGGCAAAGACCACGGCAGCAGCCGGCGCGCCGCCAATCACGGAAGCATAGGTGCCTTCCAAGGCCAGCACTTCCAGAAACTCGCTGAGCGCTCGCGAGAAGACCACGTAGGCGCCGCCGTGGTAGCGCGAGATTACGCAGAACACGATGGGGCCTTTGAAATTGACGACAGCGCGGCCGATCTCTGCGCCGTACTCGAGTTGCAGCTTGCGCATCGATTCCGGCGAGCCATCGAACCCAGAGAGGTTGGCCAGCAATACCACCGGACGGTTGTTGGTGGCCGCGTTGATCGCGCGCGCCACCTTCTTGGAAGACAGCGGAAACAGTGTGCCGGCGCTCCACTGATCCGGGCCATCGGCGGGGACGAATCCGATTCGCGCCACCGGCCGAGATTCGATGCCGATAAAGCAAACCGGATATCCACCCAGGTGCGCATCCCAAACCACTGCGGTTTCTGCCGCGCGCATACTGCCCCATCGCTCCAGGGGCGCGTGGTCCTGGTCGATCACCGACAGCATGACGCGGCGAATATCGAACGATTTCTTGCGCCCGGGGTTGGTCTCGTCGGAAAAAATTTCTCCCACGCTCGCGAAGCCCTCGCAGGCTTCGCCGTGCGGAAAGCCCCGCACATCGCGGTCGGCCGGATCTGCGGTCACGGATCTTCGGGGAAACCGTTCACCCGGCGCGACGTAGGTGTGCTCATAGTGGCGTAGCAGAATGTGGCAGGCATCCTCGATATCGCGGGCCCAGTATTGGGCCTGACCGTTGGCGCCCATGATGCGATCGTACCCGCCGATGCCGAGATTATCTTCGGCGGAAACGCTGCCTGAGTAATCGAGCGCGCGCTTGCCGGTAAGCACCATGGCGGCCTTCTGGGTCATGATCAATATGCCGCGCGTGTGCATCAGCATGGTGGCCTCGGCGTTCCAATATGGCTGCGCGCCCACGTTGATGCCGTCGATCACCAGGTTGACTTCGCCGCCCGCCTGGGTGAACTCGACCAGGCGGCGCAAGACGCGGGCGATCCAATCCATATTCTCCACGCCGCTCTCCATCGAGATTTTTGCCCCGGCCGAGATGGGAAACCATTCGAGCGGCACACCTTTGTACTCGGCCAGATCGAGAGCCGCCAGGATACGCCGGCATTCGGGTTCGGCGATCGCGCCCAAATCCTTGCTGGGATCGCCGAGCAACAGGACGCGTTCCATACCCTCGGGATACTTGGTAGTAAAGTTCGTAATCACGCCGGCGATGATGTTGGCGGAATTCTGGCCATAGGGGCGGTCCATCGGAACCAGCAGTCCATCGCTCGAAAGATCGTGTTCGACGAAATTACCCGGAGGCAGTTCCGCTCGCGTATCCTGCATAGGCGGCGTGAGCATCTTCACAATTTCGTAGGGGTAGATGAGGCCGCGCTGGCGCATGCGTACGACTTTCTGCGTGTACGGTGTCAGCGGCCGGAGCGGTTGCAGCCGCGTGGCAGGCCGGATGGTGATTTGCAAGCCGGCGCGGCTGGGCCCGGAGAGCCGTATCACCATTTCCCGCAATTCGCCGGTTTTCGGATCGGGTGTGCGCGCATGCACCACCACCTGTTCCAGACCGAGTCCCTCGGTTAAGGGAACCAGCTTCAGCGCAATGTGGCGGATCTCCTCCGGCTTTAGGGTGAGCGACGGCCACACATAAAGAAGGATGCGGTTCCAATGGAGACGCTCGCGCGTGGAGCGGTGAGATTGCGCCAGCCGGATGCCGGCCGCCGCCTCGGTGAACATGCGTTCCAGGTGCGGCAGTTCCGTGATGCGACCCTCCTGATCGCGCACCGGAGTCAGGTCGCGTACCTCCGCGCAGGCAAAAAGACGCTCGTCTTTGGGATTCTCACGGGCAACCGCGTGGAGGACGTAAACATCCTCCACTGAGGGCAGGCGTTCCAGTTCAAAGTTCGCCAGCCGCCACAGGTGCAGCCGCTCCGCCATTATGGGATGGATGCCGCGATAGAGCTTCTCTTCTTCATAGGCTTGCCCATGCGGCGTGTAGCTGAAGTGCTCAATCGCGCCGCCGCCGGCGACTACCACCACAATCCGGTTGATGGAGTGCGGGAAAGCGGCCTGATTGATTGCGGCGCAGAATTCGCGCTGCATGGTTTCCGCATCGGTTGCCGCATCGTCACTCGAGACATAGAAATCGATGGCGATCTCATGCTCCGGCGGCGCTTGCCCGATTGAGGGAAACAGAGCCTGCGCCGCTTGCGTGATGCTTCCATACGGGGCATAGGTAGTCAACAGGCGAACCCGCTTCCCGTCCTGTTCGTACTCGCCCGATAAACTGCATCGGCAACCGGCTATGGTCCGCAACTCTCTCAGCGATGGAATCTTGTAATACCGCCGCGTGAGCACTTCGAGCATCAACTGCTGCAAGTATGGACTTGCCGCCGCGAAGCGCGCGAGAAACAGACGCGCCAGCAGTTGCGGACAATCGAGCAGCGCACGGATGCGCCGATCGCGGCCGGGGCCTTCCGGGTGACCTTCGAGACAGGCCAGGTGCTCCGCCGCTTCGTCGTAGACTTGCTGGCGGGCCCTCTCGAACAGAGGCCGATCGAACAGGCGATACCGCACTTCGCGAGCGAGGTCACTAACCGCCGGAAACAATGCGTGGGTCACCGAGATGATTCGGTCCAGCAGCAACCGGAACGAGTCGTCGATGGCGGCCGACTCGGCTTCCGCGCTGCCCAGTCGCCTTTCGAGCACTCGCACTACCGGCGCTACTTCCCGCTCCAGGCGCTGGTGGGATTTGAAAATCCAAACCAGGCTCTCCTCGAGTTCGGGCGAGCGCTCCAGCGAACGCACGCCATAGTGCGCCAGTGCCCGCCGGAGTGACTCGACAAAGCTCGGGGGCAAACCTTCGCCACGCGTCTCGATGGCGCGCAAGTACGAGAAGAGGTAGGATTCGGCGCTGGGTGCGGTGCTGCCGATCAGACCATTCGCCGCTGGCTGCCGTTCAAACAGCGAGCAAATATCGGCGAAGATTTCCAGGATCTCGTCCTCTCCGCGCCGGGTTGCGAGGTCATCTGGCTGCTCGTCCGCAATCTGCCAGTCGGCTAAGAGTCTGGCGGTGTAACCGGGTTCCAAATCGAAGCCCAGCATCAGCTGGCGTAGTTCATTCAAAATCCGTCCGCGGGAAGAAGCGCCGGCTTCCTGGGCATCCGCGGCTCGCGACTCCCGGAAGGCCACTCGCTCCGTGGCTGCGACCGTCGCGTCTGCTGCCGCCGGTTCGATCTGGAGCAGCGGCGCTCCGGCATCTACTTGCACGTAGGGTTTCGACGTCACGCTGCGGACGCGGCCGGCGAAGGGCGCCACCACCTGCATCTCCATCTTCATGGCCTCCAGCACGGCCAGAGGTTGTCCGGCGGAAACAATGTCGCCCGGTTCCACGGCAAAGGAAACCACGATGGCCGGCGCTGGAGCACGAACAATGCCGCCATCGTCACGTTCGATGAGGTGGGACACGCCGTCCACGTCGATGCGGTACGTCAGCCCCTGCGCCACCGAAACTACATGGAAGCGCCTGCCCCATCCGGTCAGACGGTACTCGAAAGGCCCAAGCCGATCCAGGCGGACCTGGATACGTGATCCATCCGCTTCCACGCCATATTGTTTCGGGCCGAGCTGACAAACTTTCAGCGTGTATGCATTCCCGCGGTAGCGCAGCTCGACCGTGCGGCCAGTCCCGCCCTTGACATGCGGCCGGCCGTGCGCAGCCGATGCGTAGAACTGCCCCTTCTCGATCGCCGCCTCGGCCTCATAGGCCTCCACGGCAGCCTGTAGCAGCGCGACGTCGGCGTTGCGCCGCGAAACATGCTCGCCGGCTGCGGCCAGGCGGTCGAGCCAGTTGACGTGCACCGCGGCGCGCCGCACGTCATCGTTGCCAAGCAGTTCGAGCAAAAAGGCCCGGTTGCTGGCTCCGCCCTGGATCACCACGACGCTGTCGCGCAGCGCCCGCTGCAGGCGCGAAAGCGCTTCCATCCGGGTTTGGCCATAGGCGATGATCTTGGCGATCATCGAATCGAAGTCGGGTGGGACCACGTCGCCTTCCGCCACGCCGGTGTCCACGCGCACGCCGGGCCCGGTGGGAATTCGCAGTCGCTTGATCACTCCAGGGGCCGGCGCAAACCCGTTGTCCGCATCCTCGGCATTGAGCCGGACCTCGATGGCATGCCCCCTCGTGTGCGGCGGCGCGCCCTCCAACCGTCCTCCGCGCGCGATGTGAATCTGCAGCTTGACCAGATCGATACCGGTGGTGCATTCGGTTACAGGGTGCTCCACCTGCAAGCGCGTGTTCATCTCCATGAAGGAGAAAAGCTGGTGTTCCGGTTGGTAAAGGAATTCTACGGTGCCTGCGTTGCGATACGCCGAGGCCATGCTCAAACGTACGGCTGCCTCCCGCAGAGCTTCGTCCTGTTCCGGCGAGAGCGCGGGCGACGGCGCTTCTTCCAGGATTTTCTGGTGACGCCGCTGGATGGTGCAGTCGCGCACGCCGGCGGCCCAAGTGGTTCCGTAATGGTCCGCGATGATCTGGACCTCCACGTGACGCGCTCGCTCCAGCAGTTGTTCGAGAAAGACGGTGGGATTCCCGAAAGCCTTGAAAGCCTCGGCGCGGGCCCGTTCGAAGGCGTTCGGCAGCTCGCTCGAGAAGTGAACGCGGCGAATCCCGTGACCGCCGCCTCCGGCCGTGGCCTTGATCAGCAGCGGATAGCCCAGGCGCTCGGCATGGAGCCGCGCATCGGCGAGAGTCTCCACCGCTCCGCCGCTCCAGGGCGCCACCGGAATGTGCGCAGCCTCGGCCAGTTGCTTGGAGGTGATCTTGTCGCCCAGCCGCCGCATCACCGCTCCGTCCGGGCCGATGAACACGATGCCGAGATCGCGGCACAAGTCCGCAAATTCGGCGTGCTCGGCGACGAAACCCCATCCCACCCAGACCGCTTCCGCCGCAACCGACCGCAACGCCCGTTCCAAGCCGTCATAGTCGACGTAGCTGCTCTTCGCGTGGCCGGTCCTTGGGTCGGTGAAATGGGCTGGCCCGAGTGAGAACGCCTCATCGGCCTCACGGACGAACATGGCGTCGCGGTCGGGATCGGTAAAGAGCGCGATGGTGTGTAGCGACGCACCGTGCTCCTGATTGAATTCATGCACCGCGTGGAGGAAACGCATCGCTGGCTCGCCGCGGTTGACGATCGCCACGCGTTGAAATTCCGATTGCATATGCGCTATCTCTTCGCAGTGGAGCAGACGATCGCATTTTGTCGTCTGCGCGTTTCTCCGGCTCCGGCAGACCACAAACCGCGATGGTCTGCCCCACTCACTCAGGTCACGAGGGCATGCAGATTTTGAAGCGGCCCAATGTCAATGGCGTCGGGCATCGCGACAGTGCGGTATCCGGTCATCTGGAGATACAGATTTCCGGCGGCGTCCACCACTTCCACGTCGCAGCTTGCCTGGTCCGGATCGGGAGTAACCACGGCATACAAGCCGCCCTCCGCCAGGTCCGGCCCACTCGACACGCAGATTTTCTGAATGTGCTGCGGCAGGAACATTTGGGCATGCCCTTCCACGCCGATTTCCCACAATCCGGCGGTCTGCAGGCAAAGCTCGATAACTCGCGGGGCCATCGCCAGCGGCTGCCCAGCTGGTTGGTGATTGGCGGGCAGACTGGCGGCCATCTGGCCCCACATCCGTTTCCCGTCCCACCAGACCTTTTCCATCACCTGGTAGGCCGGCCCGTGGAAGTACACGCGATAGATGTCGGCGGCTTCTACCGGAGGTTCGACTGGTTCGAGAACGCGGCTGCGGACGCCTGCGCTAGTTGCCGTGCTTCTGGTCAACCGCACGCGTCCGGTGAAATGCGTCGTGCTCTGCGGCTCCGCCTGATTGGGAAGCGGCCGACGGCCCACCAAGCGGCAATCCGCGATGATGTCCTCGCCGTCCGGCCGGAACCGGGTCTCGATCGTAACGGTGCGAGGCTCGTGCCGATAGAATTTGAACGGAGCGAGGAAGTCGATTTCTTCGATCGAATCGACCCGCCACCCCGGAAATACACTGAGAGCCGCCTCGGCAAATGCCTCCACGCCCATGACGCCCGGCAGCACCGGTGTGCCTTCAATTTGATGGTCGTGGAGGAATGGCTGCACCCTTGGGTCGAGCGCGGTTTCGATGGTGAGGCCGGAGTGAATTCCCATTCCCACGATGGCGCCGATCATCGGACCACGTGACGGCATGGCCTCCACCGCTTTGGAATCGAGGCCGCCATTCACATCCCATTCGTTGCCCAGAACACCCAGGCGCTGGCCGATGATCACTTCTCCGCGCGTCGCACCGGCAGTCAATTCGCGGCGGACTACGGGAATGCCCGCTTCGGGCGGCAGCATGTCAATTCCGGCCTGCTCCATCATCTTGGGGATGGAACCGCGCGTGGCCATACCGATGCCGCCCCAAGCTGTCCAGTCGATGGCGATGGCGCGTGTCTGGGGCCGCGTGGTGCGGAAGTTCGATGCGATCTTGCACAAAAGATCGTTGGCAGCGCTGTAATCGGTCTGCCCGCCATTGCCAAAGCGGGCCGCGATTGAGCTGAAGGCAACCGTGGCGCCGACGGGCATGTCTCCAATGGCGCGCATCAGGTTGAACCAGCCGTCGCTCTTGACGTCAAAGACCAGATCGAATTCGTGCGGGTCCTTGTCGGGCAGGAAGTGGCTGCGCTCCAAGCCGGCAGCGTGCAGGAGCACGTCGATCCGGCCGTTTCGCTGGCGCACCTGATCGATCACTTTCTGAACGTCGTCAGGTTTGGTAATATCAACGCTCGCGTAGTATGCGGTGCCGCCGGCCGCGCGCACAGCATCAATCGCCGTTCGGGCAGCCAGTTTCCGCTCCAGCCCCTGTAACTCTTTTTCGATCAATGCCGGCGTAGCCCGGTCGCCACGCGCCTGGATGCGGTCGCGCAAATCGCGGCGTAGTCCGTCTTTGCCGGTCACAAAACGCGCCAGGTCGGGATCGTCGGGTTTCGGTTCCGGCGCCAGATCGAGCAGGTAGAACGTACCGCCGGAAGCAGCCGCCAGATCAGCCGTGATCGCCGAGACAATGCTTCCGGCCGCACCGCTGATCACGAACACGGAGTCGCGGTCCAACTGCATCCCGGGTTGGCCGTCGGCCGCGGGTCTTTCTTCGAGCCCGATGGTCCAGCGCCAGCCGCCTTGATAGCCGATCTCGACCGCGCCGGGGTCGCGCAGTGTCTCTTCCATCAGGAGCTCCGCCGCTTCGGCCGCGGTGCAATCGGCGGCGAAGTCCACGGCTTTCACCAGGGCATCCGGCCGCTCGCGCTTGTAAGCTTTGGTAAAGCCGGCAACCGCTCCGCCCAGCGGCGCGACTGCGCCGGCCTCATCGTAGCCATGCCGTCCGCCCATCCTGGTGGCCGATACCAGGAACGTTCCCAGCGGACCAATCTGCTCGTACCGGGAGCGCATGGTCACGTACAGCGATTTGACTCGCACCCGGAGCGCTTCGTGCCAGGCGGCGAGATCCATAGCGGCGAGGCCTCCCTCGTAGTCCAGTGCCGGAAGCCAGTAGATCCCATGCACAGGACGCTCGGCGGCGCCAGGGGCGCGGTCGAGATGGACGACTTCCACGCCCAGCGATTGCAACCGCTCGGCGAGCGCCTGGTGCACTCCGCCGCGGTCGGGCATGATCGCGACACGGCAACCCGGTCCCAACGTCACGCCGGTTGCTTTCGAGATCGTCAATGGCGGGCGTAATTGGGGCGCCGGCACGCGGCGTGGAATCTGGTTGGCGGCATCGAAGCTTACCGCGACGGCGCGAGCGGGTGGCGGGGGCGCAGTCAGCGGCTCCTCCTGAGCTGTCGTCCCCGTCAGGCCCGCCCGTCTGGCGCGCGCGAACTGAATCACGTGCGCCAGGGTCGGAAAATCACGCAGTTTCATATTGGCATCCCGCGGAATATCGAAGGCCGCCCGCACCGACGCGAACATCTCCGCTTGCTTTACGGTGTCGATGCCCAGATCCGCTTCGAGGTCGAGATCGAGGTCGAGCATGTCTTTGGGATAGCCGGTTTTTTCGGCTACGATCTCGATGACTTTGTCCTGGATGGGATCGACAGCCACTTCCACCCTGACCGGCGCTGATATCGGCGGCGCTATGGGAAGGGCGGGCGCTGGCGCGGGTTGCGGCTCTCGAACCGGGGGCGCCACCACCACTGCCAGATCGGGGCGCTTCTCATGCACAAACCGGATCACGTGAGCCAGCGTTGGGTAGTCGCGCAGTTTGCGGTTCTCCTCGCGCGGAATATGGTAAGTCTCGCGTATGGCAGCGAACATTTCCGCCTGTTTGACGGTGTCAATGCCCAGATCCGCTTCCAGGTCGAGGTCCAGATCGAGCATGTCGCTGGGGTAGCCAGTTCTTTCCACCACCAGGGCCAGCACCTTTTCTTTTACGGGATCACCGGCGGGTGCGGGTATTGTGGGCACGGTGGGTTCCGCTACCTTACGGTCAGCAAGCGAGGGTGTCGGCGCCGCTACCAAATCGCTCCGCTTCTCATGCACGAACCGGATCACATGGGCCAATGTCGGGAAGTCACGCAGCTTCATATTGCCATCCCGTGCGATCCCATAAGCCTCGCGGATCGTTGCAAACACCTCCGCCTGCTTGACCGTGTCGACGCCCAGATCCGCTTCGAGGTCCAGATCAAAATCCAGCATGTCGGCCGGATAGCCGGTTTTCTCGGCGACCAGCGCCACGACCCGGTCTTTGACTGGATCGGCGTGCGCCGTGGGCTGGGGCGGCGCGGAGGGGGCTGGGGCGGCGACGGTAATCGCCACCGGTGGCGCGGGCTCGACTTCCCGCGCGGTTCCGGCAGCCCCAGCCGAAACCACCCGGTCACGCACTCGCAGCGTGCGGCAAACGACTTCGAGTTCCGCCGCGGCGTGGCCCGCCATCCGGCTCAGCCAGGTGTTCCAGGCCTCCGGATCGGCAATGCGGTGCGCATAACCCAAGGTATTGGGTGATGGACGCACCTCGTCCTTGGCTACCACCCTACGGTACAGCGTCATGCTGATTTGTGAACCGAACCCCGCGCCCAGGCGCAACGCGTACTCGATCGGGTAGGCGCCGCCTTTCGACAGGTTCAGCGGGCCGAGTTCCGGATCGACTTCTTTGAAATTGGCCACCGGTGGCACGCATCCCGTTTCGAGCGCCTTCACCGCCACCACATCTTCCATCCCAGTCGCCATCGCATGGCCGGTGAGGCCCTTGGTGTTCGCGATCACGATGCGGTCGGCAGCTTCGCCGAAAACATGACGCAGCGCGTGGATCTCCGCAGACGCGCTGCCACCCCGCGCGGGCGTATACGTTTCGTGGGAGACGAACACCATGTGCGGCGCGGCATCGAGACGCTGAATTCCGCTGCGCGCCTCGGCTTGGGCGATCACCTGCTCCATCACCTTGCCGATGTGCTCGACATCGAGGCGCGTGCCGTGGAATGCGCTGTTGGCAGTCACCGC
>DATJAK010000106.1:0-6052 GCA_035516375.1 Bryobacteraceae bacterium | reverse complement strand
GATTTAGTTCATGTACACCGCATTTCACAATCTTACGAAGAAGCCGTTCAGCATGACGGCGGATCCTTCGTTTCTGTTCGTGACCAAGCAGCATCGCGAAGCGCTCGTCGGGCTGACGTATGCGGTTCTGGATCGCAAGGGCTTTCTGGTGCTGAGCGGTATTGCCGGGTCCGGGAAAACCACTCTGCTGGCTTGGGTGCTGCAGAGGTTGTCCTGCGATAAGCTGCGATCCAGCGTGATTTTAAATCCCACGCTTACGCGGGAAGAATTTCTCGAGCTGATGATGCTCGATTTCGGCATTACCGATATTCCGGCCAGCAAAGCGCAGCGGCTTTGGATGCTGCAGAGTTTTCTGGTGGCGGGAACGAGGGAAGGCAACGTCAATGTACTGATCGTGGATGAAGCGCATAAGCTCAGTTATGAGCTGCTGGAGGAACTCCGGCTTCTGGGTAACCTGGAATGCGGCGAAGAGAAGCTTCTGCAGATTTTATTGCTCGGACAAAGCGAACTCGACGCGATGTTAAACCGGCCGGAACTATGGCAATTGAAGCAGCGGGTCAGCGTGCGGTTGTCGATCGGCAGCCTGGCTCCCAATGAAGTGGAGCATTATATTCAGCATCGCTGGACGGTGGCGGGCGGCCAGGCCCATCCATTTTCGGAAGAAGCGCTCGACCAAATCCGGAAATATTCGAAGGGTGTTCCACGGCTGATCAATGCGGTTTGCGACAATGCCTTGACGCAGGCGTTCGCGGACGAATCGCGGAGCGTAAGCGCGGCCCATGTGGACGCGGCAGCCGAAGATCTGTTGTTAATGGAAAAGCCAAAGGTCTCACGGCCGGCCGTTGTGCCGGTCCCGGTACCGCCGGTGGCAGCGGCGCCGGCAGCAACCGTGCCGGCGGTATCGAGCACAGCGGCGGTGAAGGCCGCGCCGAGGTTCGCACCCCCGCCAGCGGCGGCGCCGGTAACCGTTGTTAATGGCAACTCCGCGGCGGCGGCGGTCACAAATGCCAAGCGCAGCTCCACGGCTGCGCTTGTGCCGATGAAGGTAGCGGAGCGTGAGAAGAAACCGCACAAAACGGGGCTCCTGTTCCGATGGGTAAAGAAACTGGGATTCAACGGCCACTGAAGGCCGCCGTCGGGCCCCAACTGACAGCCATTCCACGAGTCATCGGGAGGCCGTTTCGGGCCGGGTTGGCGGGTGGATGATGTCCTCTACGGCGCTCACAATCAGTTCCGGCTCGTCCAATGGAACCATGTGCCCGCTCCACGCGAGAACCTGCCTGCCTAACTGGGACGAGTGCGCCAGCCGGGCCTGTAATTCGCGATCGACAGAGTTTGGTTCGTTTGAGAGCTGCGAGTTTGAGGCCGCGCTCATATGCATTGCCGTGATCACAGTGAGAGGCAGATCGCGCGGGAAAACGGTTTCTCGTACTTGAGCTTTGGTCAAGCTCAAAGAATCGAACTCGTTGCGTTCAAATTTCAACTGGGTCAGCGAGGAGGCAATCAGGTATCTCTCCCGATAGAATCGCGGCGCGTCCCGCAACACCCCCCGGATGGCTTTATCCCCGTTGTACATACGTCGTAGGCGTTGAACTCCCAGTGGGGGAATAAGGTCGACAATGTTGCTGATTCGCAGCCCCGCACTTTTAGAGGAAACCGCCCCCGTGAATGCCGGTTCATCCTCCTGAGACGGGTCGACAAGCACGACCCCTGCGAGAGAATCCCGAAATTTACTGGCGTAGATTCGGGCGATGTACGCCCCGAACGAATGCGCCGCCAGGATGTAGGGGGGAGGGACTCCCGCCCGCAAAAGCAAGGTGTGTAACTCGCGTGCCTCCAGCAAAGCCGTCCGAGGCCTGGGGCCGGGGTCGCTCCATCCGTAGCCGGCTCGGTCATATACACAGACGCGGTTGGTCGGGAGCAGCTTCGATATAACCAGCCGCCAGCTAACCCAATCCACCCCCATGCCAGGCTCGATGATAATCGTCGGGGAACCGGCCCCGAAGCAATACAATTGCAACTTATAGTCGCCTACCGGCACCATCCGCCCGGGAGGAGGATACCGTTTCTCCAGGATGTGGGTCGCCCATGTGGTGGAAATCTGCGTCAGAAAAATCATTCCAAAGAACGCAGCACCGCTGAGGGCAGCTAAATATAGGATCTTTCTCATTACGGTGGGTTTTACCGCCCGCGTATAACGAATCCCTTGGAACAGGTGAACCTGCATTTCCGCTGCCACCGGAGGACCGGCGTGTGGTAACAGAAGTGCTCTCCAGGCCCATTAACAAAAAGCAGCCGAGGAGAGGTCGTAAGGTGCGGATTCTAGTTACAGGCGGCGCCGGGTTTATTGGTTCGCATGTGTGCGAGCGCTTGCTACGCGAAGGTCACAAAGTCAGTGTTATCGACGATCTAAACGGTTTTTATTCTCCGGAAGCCAAATTGGCGAACCTGGAGGCGATCCGCCGGTGCGGCCCACTGGCGTTTTACCGTGGCGACATCACCGACCGGGCGGCCGTAGCCGAAGTCTTTGAGGAGAACCGGCCGGAGGCCGTGATCCATCTGGCGGCGCGCGCCGGAGTGCGCCCTTCGCTCGAAGAGCCGATTCTCTATGGGCAAGTGAATGTGCAGGGTACCATGACACTGCTCGAGGCGAGCAGGAAATGCGGCACCAGGAAGTTTGTATTTGCTTCTTCCAGCTCTATTTACGGTGTCGCCAACCGCATTCCTTTCACCGAAGAGGATTCCCTGAACCTGCCGGTCTCGCCCTATGCGGCCACTAAAATCGCGGGCGAGAAGATCGCTTACACGTATTCTCACCTCTACGGGCTGCGGGTGGTTTGCCTGCGGTTCTTTACGGTTTACGGGCCGAGGCAGAGACCGGATCTGGCCATTCGAAAATTTATTACCATGATGGATCGCGGCCAGCCCATCCCGGTATTCGGGGATGGTTTGAGCGGCCGCGACTATACCTTCGTGAAGGATACGGTCGAGGGAATCATGGGCGCCCTGGCTTATGATTGCGCATACGATGTTTTCAATTTAGGCAACTCGCACCCGATCCAGTTGATCACGTTGATCCGTACGATTGAGGAGGCCCTGGGCAAGAAAGCCGAAATCCAATGGCTGCCGGATCAGCCCGGCGATGTCCCGATCACCTACGCCGACATCTCCAAGGCGCATAAACTCCTCGGGTACCATCCTCAAACCCGGCTCGCCCAAGGCATCCAGGCATTCCTGGGATGGTATTTCGAGCAACCGGAATCGATGGCCGCCGTGCAGGCAGCCGCCGCCGGCAGCTAAGCTAAAGGTGAGGGGGCAGGGGAGTTCGGATGAGTATCCAGCATCATGAAAATTTCAACCGGGATGCCCACGGACAAGGGCCGTCGGACTCCAATTTCGGGTGGGTGTTTACGGCGGCGTTCCTGCTTTTCGGTTTGTGGCCGCGGCTGCACGGCAGGCCCATACGGCCGGTATGGCTGGCGTTGAGTGGGGCGGTACTGCTGGTTACGCTGATTCGCCCCTCGCTGCTTCACCCCGCCAACCTGCTTTGGACCGGTTTCGGCCGGTTGCTTGGCAAAGTGATGAATCCCGTGGTAACGGGCCTGTTGTTTTTTACAGTATTCACTCCGGCTGCGTTGATTCTGCGCTGGAGAAAGAAGGACCTGCTGGCCTTGACCCGCGATGCGGAAGCGGAAACCTATTGGGTAACTCGCACAGAGAGTGAAACCAGCAGTATGCTCAACCAGTTCTGAAAGCAACTTTATGTCTTTTTTAGCTGAATTTTGGAAATTTCTGAGGGTCCGCAAGAAGTTCTGGCTCTTGCCTTTGCTGCTGGCAGTGGTGGTCTTTGGAGCACTGCTCGTCATGGCGGAGAGCACCGCGCTGGCCCCCTTCATCTACACTCTTTTCTAAGACACCAGTCGATGTGGATTCTAGGGATATCCGCTTTTTACCACGACAGCGCCGCGGCGTTGATTCGCGACGGCGAGGTAATGGCTGCCGCGCAGGAAGAGCGGTTCACCCGTAAGAAACACGATTCGGGTTTCCCCACACACGCGGTTGACTATTGTCTCCGGTTCGCGGATTTGAAGCCGGATAATCTCGATCACATCGTCTTTTACGAAAAGCCCTTCCTCAAGTTCGAGCGGCTTCTGGAGAACTATCTGGCCCTGGCGCCACGGGGCCTCCGCTCGTTTCAGATGGCGCTTCCGCTCTGGATTCGTGAAAAGCTGTTCCAGAAGGACGTACTCTGCCGGGAACTCGAGAAAATCTGGCCGGGCGCGAAACCGGGCGAGCGGCTGCTGTTCGCCGAACATCATCAAAGCCACGCCGCCAGCGCATTTTTCCCATCGCCGTTTGAAGAGGCCCTGGTCCTCACCATGGATGGGGTGGGGGAGTGGACCACCACTTCCGCCGCGTTAGGCAGCGGCAACCAACTCGACATTCTCCGGGAAATTCGCTATCCGCATTCGCTCGGGCTGTTGTATTCGGCGTTCACCTACTACACCGGATTCAAAGTCAATTCGGGCGAGTACAAAGTCATGGGGCTGGCGCCCTATGGAGAGCCGCGCTATGCGCAAACCATTCTGGACCATCTGATCGACGTCAAGCGC
Source organism: Bryobacteraceae bacterium (assembly GCA_035516375.1). Taxonomy (GTDB): domain Bacteria; phylum Acidobacteriota; class Terriglobia; order Bryobacterales; family Bryobacteraceae; genus PSRJ01. Next base: position 1,439 of record DATJAK010000106.1, on the reverse strand, counting down.
GATGGCTCGTTCCGCCTGAATCTCGAATATTTCGATTACTGCACCGGGCTGACCATGACGAACGAGAGGTTTTCGGACTTGTTCGGCGGCCCGCCGAGGCAGCCCGAGGAACGGTTGACACAGCGGCACATGGACCTGGCGGCGTCGGTGCAGGCAGTGCTCGAAAAGGTCGTGTTGCAAATGACGTGCTCGCTGGCGGCGCAGACGGGCGCGCGCAATCTTTGTATCGCGGGTGGAGTGGGGCTGAACTGCGTGGGGAACGGCAAGGTGTTGCGCACGGGGCGCTTTCAAGGTATCTGGGTTCAGCCCGCATCGGGCGATGCGGGAGGCGCGCTGGGAGCCGCGCTGGCAGCCTATTACATCCAACATGGCCGGCCGCGGGTACTCAACGGAGCGCTGGACGGCATGAAGGGCGCGTATCTGGGGCCGTCATTTGAACAATCGGAAATCGAACGCCGGCTGCGCGATGCGGGCGCGGTATTTTCGGTATCGACCGACAGCGAAATGCTGGAGCGCTCCGTGGAAGCGCTGACGGACGGCAAGGCCGTCGGTTGGTTTCAGGGCCGCATGGAGTTTGGGCCGCGGGCGCTCGGCAACCGGTCGATTCTGGGCGATGCGCGCTCACGCACCATGCAGTCGCTGCTCAATCTGAAGGTGAAGTACCGGGAATCCTTCCGGCCCTTCGCTCCTTCCGTGTTGCGCGAGGATGTCGCCAACTGGTTCGAGATGGACACCGACAGCCCCTATATGCTGCTGGTGGCCGATGTTCAGGAAGCTCGCCGCTACGCCATGACCGCCGAGCAGCAAAAGTTGTTCGGCATCGAAAAGCTCAATGTTCCGCGCAGCGAAATTCCCGCGGTAACGCACGTGGATTATTCGGCGCGTGTACAGACCGTGCATGCCGAAACGAATCCGCGCTATCACGCACTGCTCTCGGCATTCAAAGCGCGGACCGGCTGCCCGGTGATTGTGAACACGAGCTTCAATATTCGCGGCGAGCCCATCGTCTGCACACCCGAAGACGCGTTCCGTTGTTTCATGGGGACGGAGATCGAGGTCCTGGTGGCGGGCAATTGCTTCCTCCGCAAAGAGGATCAAAACCAGAAGTTGAAAAGCGATTATCGCGGCAAGTTCGAGCTTGACTGATCAGATACGCGCTGAGGTGCTTCCCTAGGCTATCGCGGCGATTCGGCGGTCTTCCGAGCGGTTTTTTCTGCGGCGATCCCACCAACCCCCGGCAAGCAGCATCACGGTCAGCAATGCGGAAACGGCCGTTGACACGATCCCTAGTTTCTCCGTGGGGCCCAAGGGCAGAGTCAACTGCAGGCGATGGACACCGGCGGGCACCGCAACCTCGGCCAAACCACTGTCCGGAACGGCCCGCATATTCAGTTTCGAACCGTTCTCCGATTGGGCCATCCATGCCGGATAAAACAGCA
>DATJAK010000105.1:0-19260 GCA_035516375.1 Bryobacteraceae bacterium | reverse complement strand
AATCGAAGCATCTGCCTGAGTGATCCGCTGGTTGGCCTGTTCCACCTGGCTCTGCGCCACCACGATATTCTGCCTGGCTTCCTCGACTCCCGCCTTACGCGAGTCCACCGCCGCCCGCGCAGCTTCAGCCGCCGAGACCGCGGTGTCGTACTGCTGCCGCGGAATCTCGTTCTTGTCCACCAGCAGTTTGTAGCGCACCACGTCATCGTTGGCTTTCTTGGCGTTTGCCTCGGCTTCCCGCACCTGCGCTTGGGCCGATTCGAGTCGCGCCTGCGCTGCCGTCAATTGCCGCTGCGCTCCCAGAACGAACGCTGTCGCATCCTGGCGAGACGATCGGGCCGTCTTCAACGTGCTCGCGGTATTCGTGCTGGTAATCGGTATGTCGATACGCGAACTCTCGAGCGCCGCCTCCGCGTCTCCGAGGTCGGCCTGCGCCTTGGCTACCGCTACTTCGTAGTCTTTCGGGTCGAGCCGCACCAGCACGTCCCCGGCTTTGACATATTGCTCATCTTCAGCATCGACTTCGATCACGTTCCCGGCGATTCGTCCGCTAATGGCGTCGATGTGGCCGTCAATCTGGGCGTCGTCCGTGGATTCGTAGGTATTCACGTAACGCCAGAGCTCATATCCGGCGGCGGCCAAAATCCCAATCACGGCGCCTATCACCAGCAGCCGCGCAACACGCGACCTTCCGCGCGGCGCCACTCTCGGCTTCTCCAGTGCGGCCATTGCTACTTCACCTCCAATAAATTGCGGATTCCCTGCTCGGTCCCGCCCAAGGCGCGCGCCAACATCACCTTCGCGAGGTTATGGGCGTACAAGGCGGAAATCAGCGTATCGTTCGCGCTTGCCACCGATTCCTGCGCCTGTACCACCTCGATATTGTCGGTTACTCCCGCCGAGAACCGGTCCCGCGATTGCGTGAGCGTCTGACTCGCCAGATCCACATTGTCTTGCGCCACCGCAACCTGATCGGCTGCCGTCCGGATGTCGAGAAAGGCCGTGCGAATTTGATAATCGATCTGTCCGCCAAGATCGGCCAACTCATCCTGGCGCTGCTTCAACGCCGCTTTCGCCTGCACAATATCGCCAGCGATTCGTCCGCCGTCAAACAGATTCACTCTGGCCGAGCCCACCACCGTGAAGGTTCCGTGAGAGCTGGCCAGCGTCGCTCCGACATCGCCATAGTCCGCCGTGATTTGCGCGGTTGGATATCGCTCGCCGTGAGCCGCCTTCAGCGTTTCCTCCGCCGCGCGGACGCGCGCCTGGTAGCTTTGAAAATCGGCCCGCTGCATCATCGCTGTTTTGAGCGCCTGGTCCTGAGTCATTGCGACCAGCGGCGCAAACGGCGCAGTTTCCACCAAATTGAAATCCTGCCCGCCCGGCAAACCAATCACCCGGCCGAGCGCCAGCTTGTCCTTTTCAAATTGATTTCTCTGCGCCAGCAGCCGCTGTTGCTGCTGCTTCAGCTCCACCTGGGACCGCAAGACATCGATGCCCGCGGCGGTTCCCGCCGTCTGCTGGTCTTCGGTCCGGTCGTACAGTGCCTGCGCAGTTTCCACTTGCGATCGGATCGCTTCCACTCGAGAGGCATCCGCAATGATCTGCAGGTAGGCGCTGGCGGTAGCTTGAACCACCAGATCGCGCGCATCCTGGCCGGAGAGCTGAGCCGCGCGCCGGTTTTCCTGCGAGGCCCGATTGTTCTTTCTATTGCTGTAGTCGAAAGCGCTCCAGGAAGCATACGCGCGCACATCCGTGTAATGAAATGGGCCGATGACTGTGGGGATGGAGAAGCCGGGAAAGTGGAAATTGAACCCGATCGTGGCCAGGTCGGTCTGGATCTCAGCCTGAGTAACTCCCGCGTTGAGCTGTGGCAGCAGAGCGCTGAGCGCCCGCAGACTCTCGCCCCGCGCACTCTCACTCGCCGAATCGCTGATCAGCAGTCCCAGATTCGTTTTCAGGCTGCGATCGATGGCATCGCGCAGCGTTAACGCGAGCGGCGTTGATGACGCTGTTCCGGTGGGGACGCTGCCTTGGAACGGATTGGTTTGAGCCGCGATCGTCGCGGCTGTCAGAAGTCCCAGGCCGAAGCATCCGATTGTGAATCGCATTCGAAGGTGTCTCCCTCTGCGCTATGTGCGCCCCCTCCCTAAATTTCGATGTTCGTCTACCAGGTGGTGACTCGAAAATAACCGCTGCTTCCTGCCCATAATAGAGTCACAGTGGCACTCTTGGAACTGGCCGAACGGGGATTGTATTGCGCCGCCGGCGATTTCTATATCGATCCGTGGGACCCTGTCGGCCGCGCCGTTATCAGCCATGCGCACAACGCCCACGTGCAGCCTGGCTCGTGTTCCTATCTTACGGCGCGAAGTGGGGAACGGTTGCTGCGGCGTGTGCTCGGAGTGGGTGCTGTCATACAAGCGCTCGACTACGGCGAGTCACTCGTCATCGGTGACGTTCGCGTGTCACTACACCCCGCGGGACACATGCTCGGATCGGCCCAGGTGCGCGTGGAGCACGCGGGCGAAGTGTGGGTCGTCTCCGGCGATTACAAGCTTGCTCCCGACCCCACTTGCGCGCCGTTTGAAACCGTACACTGTCACACATTTGTAACGGAGGCGAGCTTCGGCTTACCTGTCTTTCGCTGGCCCGCCGCCAGCGAAGTCATCGAGGCCATCCACACCTGGTGGCGTGCCAATCAGGAAGCCGGCCGGGCCAGTCTGCTGTTCGCGCACCCGCAAGGCAAAGCCCAACGGCTCCTGGCGTTACTCGATCCGGCCATCGGCCCGATCTACGTCCATCCCGATATCGAGGCTATCAACGAGATCTATCGGGCCCAAGGAATCCGGCTCGCACCCGCCGCTTCCGTAGGAGATCGCGACCCGTGGTCCCGCGCACTAATCGTAGCGCCGCCGTCTGTTCATGGATCGCCGTGGGAGCGCCGCTTCGGCCCGGCTTCAACCGCCTACGTCTCGGGTTGGATGCGCATCCGCGGCACACGCCGCCGCCGCTCGCTCGACCGCGGCTTCGTTCTATCCGACCACGCCGATTGGTCCGGCCTGCTGCGCGCCATTGAGGAAAGCCACGCCGGGCAAATTTGGGTTACGCACGGCTATCGCGCGCCGCTGGTGCGTTGGCTCCAGGAGCATGGCCGCCAGGCGCTGGCCGTCGAAACGCGCTTCGAGGAGGACGAGCGGTGAAAGCCTTCGCGGAGCTGTATACAGCGCTTGACGAGACTACCAAGACCAACCAGAAAGTCGCGGCCCTGAAGCGGTACCTGGAGGCAGCTTCGCCGGCGGATGCGGCGTGGGCCGTCCATTTTCTGATCGGGCGCCGTCCCAAGCGCCTGCTCGAATCCCGCAAACTGGGCCAATGGGCTTTGGAAGAGGCCGGCATTCCGGACTGGCTCTTCGGCGAGTGCTACCAGGCCGTAGGCGATTTTGCCGAGCTGATCGCGCTGCTGCTGCCGCCCGCGGCCGCTTCGAGCGATCTGCCGCTCAGCTATTGGGTGGAGCAGCGCCTGCTGCCTTTGCGCGATGCCGATGACGAAACGCGCCGCGCTTCGCTGGTGGCCGCCTGGCGCGAAATGGACGAGCACCAGCGGTTCGCCTGGAACAAATTGATCACCGGGGAATTCCGCGTGGGCGTGTCCGCCAACCTGGTGATCCGCGCGGTCGCTGAGGTGGCCGGTGCCACTCCAGAAGCCGCCGCACATCGGCTCATGGGCGATTGGCAGCCGACCGCTGAATTCTGGCGCGGCCTGCTGGCCCCGGGGACAAGCGACTCGGACATTAGCCGCCCCTATCCCTTCTGCCTGGCCTATCCATTGGAAGGGACCGTCGCAGACCTCGGCGACATTCGCCAGTGGCAGGTGGAATGGAAGTGGGATGGCATTCGGGCGCAAATCATCCGCCGGCAAAATCGCACCTTCGTTTGGTCCCGTGGCGAAGAGCTCATGACCGATCGTTTCCCCGAACTCGAAGCGCTCGGCGCGCTGCTCCCCGATGGAACCGTGATCGATGGCGAGGTGATGCCGTGGAAGGATGGCGCTCCCCTGCCCTTCGCCCAAATGCAGCGCCGCATCGGACGAAAAGTTCTGGGTCCGAAGATTCTGGCGGACGTTCCAGTGGTGCTGGTCGGCTTCGACCTTCTGGAACATGCGGGCGAGGACGTCCGCGAGCAGCCGCTCGAATGGCGCCGCGCCGAACTCGAACGCATTGCCCCGCCGGAAAGCGCCGTGGTGCTTTCTCAGAAAGTGCAGGCGGAGTCGTGGCAGGCGCTCACCGAGCTTCGCCGGGAATCGCGCCAGCGAAAAGTCGAGGGCTTCATGCTCAAGCGGCTCGGCTCGCCGTATCGCGTTGGCCGGCGCCGCGGCGATTGGTGGAAGTGGAAGATCGAGCCATATTCGGTGGATGCCGTGTTGATCTACGCACAACACGGCAACGGACGCCGCGCGGCTCTATTCACCGACTACACTTTCGGCGTTTGGGACGACGGCAAGCTGGTGCCGTTCGCTAAGGCCTATTCGGGCTTGAGCGATGAAGAGATCCGCGAAGTCGACGCCTTCGTCCGACGTAACACCATCGATCGCTTCGGTCCGGTGCACGTGGTCAAACCGGAGCTGGTCTTCGAGCTGGCATTCGAAGGCATTCAGGAATCCACGCGTCATCGATCCGGCATCGCTGTGCGTTTTCCACGCATGGCCCGCTGGCGCCACGACAAAAAGCCCGAAGACGCCGACACGATTGAAACCATCCGCGCCCTATTAGCGACTGCTCACTGAATGTGGGGCCGGGCCTTCCGGCCCGCCGCCGGGCTTCCGCCCGGCGCTCGCCTGGTTCCACGGCCCCGGAACATATATGATATTCGCCATGAAACCGTCACTCGCAGCCCTCCTCCTCGCCGCGTCAGCCTTCGCCCAAACGCCGCAGAAGATCCCGTACGAGAGCGACACCGAGTTCTTAAAGCTGAACTATGAGATGAACCTGGGCGAAGTACTCGGCGTCGCCGTCAACTCCAAAGGCGCGATAGTGGTGCTCAACCATCCCGGCAGCGCCACCACCGGTCCGCTCTACGGTAACGCCACCACGCAGCTGCTCGAATTCGACGCCAACGGAAAGTTCGTCCGCGAATTGGGCAAGGGCGTGTACGCTTTGGGCTACGCGCACTCGGTCCGCTTCGATCGATACGACAATCTATGGGTCGTCGACAAGGGCACCCACGCCGCCATGAAGTTCAATCCAGCCGGCATGGTCACCATGAATCTCGGCCGCCGGCCCGAGGGTCCCGACGAGCCCGAGTATTTCAGCTTCCGCAAAATCGCGCAGAACCCTCCCAAACACCGCGACGGCTATTTCAACGGCCCAACTGACGTCGCGTGGGATGCCAACGACAACATCTACATCAGCGATGGCTACGGCAACTCGCGCATCGCCAAAATGGACAAGCACGGAAACTGGATCAAATCCTGGGGCTCGCGCGGCTCGGGCACAGGCCAGTTCAACATTCCGCATAACATCGCCATCGACCGGCAAGGCAACGTCTACGTCGCCGATCGCGGCAACAACCGCATTCAAGTCTTCGACGGCGACGGCAACTACCTCCGCAACATTATGCAGAACGTGCCCTACGACAAGAAGCACCATCCCACGCTGGGTGACATCCCCTCCAACTCTCCCGATGAAACCGCGCCGTGGGCCCTGTGCATCACCAACACCAATCCGCAGTATCTGTACTCGATTGATGAAGAGCCCGGCCGCCTCTACAAATTCTCACTACCCGATGGCAAGCTAATCGGATACCTGGGCGAGTCCGGCCGCGGCACCGGCCAGTTCAATTGGCCCCACGCGTTGGCCTGTCCATCGGAGAACACTGTCTTCGTAGCCGACATGAACAACTGGCGTGTCCAGAAGCTGACACTTCACCCGCAGAAAGAAGGCAGCAGCGGCTCTAAATAGCTTGTGGCACAGGCCTCCCGGCCTGTGAAGCGCAGGGCCATGCCCCGCGAACTCGAAACACTTGCAAACCATTCGCGCCCCAATTCGTCATGACATACTGACCATTGATGCCGAAGGTTGCGATTGCCGGAGGAGGGCTGGCCGGCCTGGCCGCCGCCGCTGCGCTGGGTGGCGCCGGCTTTGCAGTCGACCTCTTCGAAGCCCGGCCCTTCCTGGGCGGACGCGCCACTTCCTACCCCGTGCCGGCCTCGTCCGGCGAAGAAGCCGAAACCATCGACAATTGCCAGCACATCCTGTTGCGCTGCTGTACCAACCTGCTCAATTTCTATGACCGCCTCGGCGTGCGTGACCAGATTCGCTTCTACCGCGAGTTCTACTTCATCGAGCCCGGCGGCCGCATCTCCATTCTGCGGCGGGGCCGTCTCCCGGCTCCCTTCCACTTCACCGGTTCCTTTCTGCGCCTGCACTGCCTTGACCGCCACGACAAAATTGCAATCGCGCGCGCCATGATGGCCCTTCGGCGCGAGCGCACCCGCCGCAAACACCTGCACCGCATCAGCATGCTCGATTGGCTTCTGCAAAAACGCCAGACGCCGCGCGCCATCGACCGATTCTGGCGACAGGTCCTGGTCAGCGCGGTCAACGAGGACCTCGATCGTATGGCCGCCGCTCACGGTTTTCAAGTCTTTTGGCTAGGATTTCTGGCCCGCGCCGATTCCTACGAAATGGGCGTGCCCGCCGTGCCGCTGGCTCAGCTCTACGCCGCCGAGGCCTGGCAGAAGCTCGGAAGCGTGCGGATCCATTTGCGGTGTCCGGTGGAGCACATCGGTCGAGAGGGCCTCACCGTGAATGGACAACTGGTGGCCTCTGACTACTCGATCTGCGCCTTGCCGTTCGAACGCCTGGAAGCGGTGGGGCTCGAAGCGCCGCACCTCGAACATTCACCCATCACCGGCGTGCATCTCTGGTTCGATCGCGAAATCACCACGCTGCCGCACGCGACCCTCCTCGATCGCACCATGCAATGGATGTTCAACAAGAACGGCGGGCGCTACCTGCAATTGGTGGTGAGCGCGTCGCGTGATCTGACCAATCTTTCCCGCAACGATATCGTGGATTTGGCTATCGGCGACCTGCGCCTCTTCTTCCCCCGCGTGCGCGAAGCGAAACTGCTGAAGTCTCACGTGGTCAAAGAACAGCGAGCCACGTTTTCGGCGGCTCCCGAAACCGAATCGCTCCGGCCTCCCACCGCAACTCGTTTCCCCAATCTATTCCTGGCGGGTGATTGGACCGCGACCGGCTGGCCGGCCACCATGGAAGGCGCCGTCCGCAGTGGGTATATCGCGGCGGAGGCCATTACGGCAGCCGCTAGCTCTCCTAAGCGCTTTCTACTGCCCGACGACTGATTTTTTCACCAGCCGGATTTGGAACAGCTTGGGCCAGAGCTTCCCGGTGACAAACAAGCGGTCGGTTTTGGCATCGTACGCAATGCCATTGAGCACATCCACTTGCCGCACCCGGTCCGCAGGACTCAGAATCCCGGTGAGATCGATCCAGCCGACCACTTTCCCCGAACTGGGATTGATGCGGGCGATGCGGTCCGTCTGGTAGACATTGGCATAGACCTCGCCCTTGATCCATTCGAGCTCGTTGAGTCTCCGCACCGGTCCAGTATCGTCGCTGACGGTTACTCGCCCGATTTCACGCAGCGTCTCCGGATCCCAGAAGCGCAGGTCGGCAGAGCCGTCGCTCATGATGATGCGCTTGCCGTCGGACGTCAGTCCCCAGCCTTCTCCCGGATATTGGAAGTCGCGCTCCAATGAGAAATTGTTCAGGTCGTAGATGAAGCCCTTTTCCGATTTCCAGGTCAACTCCAACAGCTGGTCTTTCCAGTTGATGATACCTTCGCCGAAATACTGCTCCGGAATGTCGCGTTTTTGGAGCACTTCCCCGGTTTCGAGGCGCACCTTCCGGATCGAGGACTCCCCGTACAGACCGGTACTCTCATACATGATCCCGTTCATGTAGAAAAGGCCTTGTGTGTACGCCTGCGGATCGTGCGGATACGACTGGACTACCTCGTAACTGTACTCGGGAATGCCGCCGGCCTGGGACTCGGTCCCGCAGGCCGCGCAGGCTACGACCGCGGCAACGGCGATCAGGATGCGCATATAGCTACCAGCATACACAGACCAGCGGTCTGCAACAGACCAGGGGTCTGTACTACGGGCAGTTACTACATGCCTCCGCTACTGGCCAGAAACGGGAAATCCTGCGACACCGGCGGTTGGTAGAATGCAGCCTTTGCCAGGTAGCGGTACGGATTCACCGGCGCGCCACCCAGCCGTACTTCATAATGCAGATGCGGCGCCGTAACCCGGCCCGTGGCGCCCACCGCGCCTACCAATTCGCCGCGCCGGATTTCCTGGCCCGGATGGACATAGGTGCGAGACAGATGCGCGTAGTAGGTCTGGATGCCGCCGCCGTGGTCCACGACTACTAAGCGGCCGTAACCGCCGCTCCATTCCGCCCGCGTCACCACGCCGTCGGCCGTCGCCCGTACGGACGTTCCCTTAGGGGCGCTGATATCGACGCCGGTATGGAACTCGCCTTCGCCCGAGAATGGATCGTTGCGTTGGCCGAAGGGGCCAAGCAGGAGGCCGTCCACTGGCCACAAACTCGGCTTGGAAACCGTATTTAGAGCGCGCGTGCGGCTTTGCAGCGCGAGTGAATGCACGCCCCGCAGAAAGTTATAGTCTTCCACGCTTTCGGCGAAGCTGGGCACCAGTTTGCCTTCCGCCGAAATATCCGCCGGCCCTTCCAGCTTCTGCTTGATGCCATACGCAAGAGAAACCTCCCGCGCATACAGCTGCAGGCTGGCGAGTTGTTCCTGCGTCTGGCTGACTTGTTTTTCCAGGTTCCGGTAGCGCGCGCGCAGGGTCTCGGCTTCACGCTTCAGCGCGTTGTAGTTGGCGACCTTCCAGGCCATTCGTCCATAACTGGTAACGATTCCGAATAGCGAGCAACACCCCACCAGGGACATAGCCATGATCAAATACATTGCCTGATTGGGAACGTGTACGCGCCGGAGCCTGCCGCCCAAAGCTTGACCGAGTACAACGACGAAATGATCGTGTTTCATAGTTTTTCCTGGCCGGATTCCTTTCCAGCTTCGAGACCACTCCGGTCTCGGGATCCGGTGGGGCTACGATGTACTACGACTTGGCGAAACAGAGACTGTAACAGGTCCCACCGCCCCTGTCAACCCGTACCAAGAGCTTTCAACCTATTGATAAAACTGGTATTATCCAAAGTTAACCGTGCCCTTCCGAGTTCCCGGAACGTTCTTTCTCCGTAATCTAGTCGAAAAACGCGGCCTCCTATTACAATTGGTCCGGCGCGATTTCCAGCAGCGTTTCGTGGGCTCGGCGATTGGGTGGGTGTGGGGCCTGATCCATCCGCTGGTTCAGTTGCTTGCGTGGACATTCCTGTTCCAAGGCTTGATGCGGTTTTCGCTGCCGGCTAACGAAGTGACTCAGAACTATCCGCTCTACATCTTCGCCGGCATGCTGCCGTGGTTTTTGTTCAGCGAAACCGTGCAACGTTCCGCGTCGAGCATCCTCGACCAAGCCAACCTGATCACGAAGACCGTGTTTCCGGCGGAAATCGTCCCCGTTTCCGTTTTCCTGTCGTGCCTGGTGAGTCACGGGCTGGCGCTGGCCTTGGTGGTTTCGGCGGTCGGAATCTTTCTGAACCGGATCAGCGTGTTTCTGTTGATTCTGCCGATCTACACATTGATCATCGGTCTGTTCGCCGTGGGCGTGGGCTGGATCGTATCGAGCCTGCACGTCTTCTTGCGCGACACGGCCCAAGTCCTCAGTGTGATCCTCACCTTCTGGTTCTTTGCCACGCCCATCATGATTCCGGAGAGCCAATACCCGTCATGGGCCCATTTCCTGCTGATCGCCAATCCGTTGGCGTACCTGGTGAGGGCCTATCGACGGATGCTGCTCAGCACCCGCGTACCCGATCCGGCGGACCTGCTGGTGGCCGCGGTTAGCGGGGCGGTCGTGTTTCTAGTCGGCGGTTTGTTCTTCCGGCACATGAAACGCGGCTTCGCGGACGTGCTGTAAGTTTTCAAAAACCCGCGCTTTGGCCTTGAACCCCTGTAATTTCTCTCAACGTTCCGTCGATCCAGCTTCCCAAGGCGTCATTCCATGCTCTCGAACCTCGCTTGGAACGTGGACGGCGCGAGAAGATTGGAGCTTAGAGGCCGCGCAGCGCAGCCCCGCACCGCTGCGTTGTGCTTCACCATCAGAATTGATACTTTGAAGAGCCATGGGGCGTAAGATTGCCTTTGTTAAGCAGGGCACGATGACACTGTACTTCTTTGGGCTAACGGAAGACTATGAGCCCGAAGAGGCGGAGAAGCTCCCTTTACTGAAAACCAGTGCCTATTCGGCGCTTGGGGACAACACCGCCATTCCCGGTAACAACCCGCGGGAAGCACAGGAATACGTGGCTAGAATTGCGGAAGCATTGCTCGGCGTGAAATGCGCCTACTGCAACTTGGGGCGCGAGCGGTCCGCGATTGCCATCTTCGCCTTCCTGTACGTGAAACTCCACATGACTAAACAGGATGCCTGGGAGAAAGTCCGCGCGGCAGTAGAGGAAAGCGCCGTGAATATGCCCAACAAAAAAAAGATTCTCGACCAAGTCGAGTGGGCGATCTTTTATAGCGTCGGCTACGGGAATCTTCCCGAACTCTACGGCCAACACTAACCGAGGCAGCGGCCGCGCTCGTCCGTGGACCGCTAATCTTTGTTTGAGGAATGCCCCGACCGTGCCGGCCCGGCCGTGGTGCGGGCTGAATGGCGGCCATCGGACCTTGGTCGGGTGATGCTTCCGCCAAAACCCATTGACCCGAGCCAGCGTCGGCGGTAGAACGAGGTATGAGGAAGTCGGTTTCTCTCTACCTGGCGTTGGCCGGTACAGCGAGCGCTGCAGGCTTTCCACTCGGCGTCGGTAATTCCCTCAGTCTTCCGGGCTCGGGCGTCATCAGCACGGCAGTCGACGCGGCCGGTTCTGTATACCTCTTGCAGACCGAGGCTAGCGGAGTCCTGAAGCCTACCGCCGTTCTCGCAACACCGGCGACTACTCCTTCCTCGTATGTGACGAAACTTTTTCCCGATGGCAGCAAGACCGTCTTTGTAACGGAGCTCGGCTTCACTGCCGGCGCCATGGCCGTGGATCCCGCCGGTTACGTGTATGTCGCAAGTGACAACTTCGTGGAAAAACTGGATGTGTCCGGCGCCAGCGTGATTTACCGCTTCCAGGTTGCGCTGGAGTGCGGTTTCGGCGGCATGGCGGTCGATAGCGGCGGGCATGTGTTCGTAACCGGCGGGGTGATAACCGCTCTTGCCACTACGCCCAATGCGTTCCAGAAGACTGGCCCGGCAGCCCAATGGGCTCGTTCATTCGTCGCAAAGATCAATGCTGCGGGGAACGGATTCGATTACGCGACTTATTTCTTCAATGCCGGCATCACCCAACCATCTGCTATCGCCATCAGCAGCTCGGGTGATGCGTTTATCGCAGGAGTTAGTAACGTGAACCTCACCGCCTTTTTGGCTCGTCTGAGCGCGGATGGCTCGTCCCTTGTCTATTCGATACCCCTCGCCGAATATGACGATATTACGCTCGCAGTTACCTCCGACGGCAGTGCTGTTGTGTACCAGGGGCCGGTGAATTCCGGTATTTTCAGCGGTTTCGTGAATACCACGGGGGTGTTCTACGGCGCTCTGGTGCGGCGTTTCAATCCGCAAGGAACTGCGGTCGAATTCTCCAGAACGTTGCTTGGGGCGTCCGGCTTCCTGTCTGTCGGTGCTACTAGCAGCGTGGCCGTTGATACTGCGGGGAATACGTACATCGCCGGAGTCACCAACAACGCGAGCTTTCCGGTGAAGGACAATCTGGCACCGTGCACCGCTTCCACCTATCTGATGATCCTTGATCCCTCCGGAAACCTGATCCAGTCTACGTACGTTCCCGGCGCAGGTTCCGGCACGTTGCTATTGGCATCCGGCGGCGTGTATATGACCGGGTTGGCTGCTGACGGAGAGAGCATATCCTTGGTGAAGCTTTCGCCATCGGCGCAACCGCAGACCACACGTCTGGCCTGCCTGGGAAATGTGGCAACCAACGTGGCTGGTCCGGTGGCGGCTGGTGAAATCGTCAGCCTGTACGGAGAATCCTTCCTCCGGGTCGGTCTCAGCCCGGACAGCGCAGCGGGTTCCGTGACGTTCAATGGCATCCCTGCGCCGCTTCTTTACACAGATGCAGGCCAGATCAGCGTCATTGTCCCCTGGGAGATTGAAAGCGCCGCGACTACCAAGGTCTGCGAATCGAACAGCGGCGCTGCCCCAAGTTGTATGACGCTCGATGTTGTGCCCGCGGTCCCTGCAGTTTTTATGGCAGACGATTCCTACGCCGTAGCGCTCAACGGGAATGGCACGGTTAACTCCGCTGCGAACCCCGCCGAACTTGGTGAGATGGTCTCGATTTTTGCAACCGGTCTGGGCCCGATAACGCCGATTCCTCAGGACGGCGCGATTGCCATGCCGCCGGTCGGAACGAATGTTTTCCCGGTCACGTTCTTCATCTCGCTCGGCGCCGGCTCGAATGGCGAGACCATCAATCCCGCATACGTGGGGCCGGTCCCCTTCGGAATTTACGGTCTGAGTGAAATCAAGGTGCGTGCCAGCGGAAACTCCATGAACCTGCAGGTCGAACTGCCACAGACCAGCGCCGGGCCAGCCGTCGCGTGGGGCCAACAGTTTCAAATCCATGTCGGGCCGGTGATTTAGCGGGGCGAGGAATCCTACAGCATTGGCATCAGGGCATCCAGCGGCCGCGGGGCGATGGCTTCGAGCGCCATCGCCAGCGCGACGACGGAATCATTGGCGCGGCGGAGTTCCTCGGCTGTTTCGCCCCAGCCTGATGGATCGAGCCCCACGCGGCCGGCGAGCTGGTTCACGGGCAGCAACCACTCCATGCGATTCTCTTCCGGGAGCCGGTTTTCGATCAGGTATTCCAACAGCGATTTCAGGACGAAATCGCGAGTCGCGCCGCGCGGGACTACGATCAGGAGCTCGCTAAATAGCGACATCTTCTCCCGAAAATGTTCCACCGGCGACAGGCCCGTGCTCTGAGTCCAATTGGCCATCGCGGTAAGAAAATCGCGGGCCTTCGCCTGCCAATCGTTCTGCTCGCGATCCTGAGTCTGGCTGGCGAGACCACTGTTGGTAAAGACCAGCGCTCGGTACCGTTCGCGCATCTCCCGGCATTCGGGATCCTCACACCAGGTCAAGCCTTTGGCCTCTCCCTCCGTCTTCGCAGGAGTAATCCCGTGCAGGTCGATCGGCTGGAGCGGAGCGACCGCCAGCTTGTCGTTGAAGTATGAAGTTACTTTATCCGCCGATGCTGTCCAAACGCTTTGAGCGTCATCGGCGCACCGCTGGCCGGCGAGGTGGCTGGCCAAGAATTGCCGATACGCCTCCAGCAGGATCATCGGCGAGATCTTCCGCCGCTGGCACTGCTCGGCCAGCCTCTGAATGCCGAGGCCGGCAGCACTCGCGCCATACAGAAACGAGCGGTCGTCACTCGAAATTCGACTGAGCGCGCCCGCGAAGGCGGTGACCAACGACTGAAAATCGGAATCCTTTGCCGCGGCGCCTTCCAGGAGGCGCGTTACGGGAGCTACCTGAGCCGCCGAGGTTAGGGTTGAGATGTAGGGTGCCAGGAACTTCGTGGGCTCTCCCTCGCGAACCTCTTTCGTGGAAAATGTCTCCGCAGCCACGCGGCCCAGCACGTCATAGAACCGATCGACATCGTAAACCAGGAAGTCCTCACAACTGAGTTGCGGCAGGCGAATCGGAGTGATCTCCGTGAAGCGTTCCCGGGCTTTCTGAGGCGCCAAAAGTAGCAAGCCCTCGACGGCACGGAGCTGGAGCGACAGAGAATCGAGGTCCTGTTCGTACGCGCGATTCAGGAAACCCGAAGCACCGATCGAACGGGCCAAGCCCGTGCGTTTCTTATAGGGCTGAGGCGCGAAAAGCGCTAATCCAAGGGCCTGCTCGAGAAGTTCCACGCGCCGCGTCTTCGAGAGCTGATCGAGAGCGGCAACGCGGATCAATGCATCGGCTGCCACTTCCGGTGGCGCACTATGTGCCAGATCGATTACCGATTGAATTTCGAGGGAAGGTCCCGCAGCCGCAGCCATCGCCGGGAGCAGGACGGACATCAGGAATCTCATGGGGACCGGAGTCTCGTACCATTCTACGCCGGTCCGCGCAGGCTACCAGTGCGGGCTAACTGTTGGCGTATTGGTTGCCGGCCACGAGCTGAGAGGTGCTCGTATTCACAATGCCGGCTATGGACTGTTGACCCATGCTAAAGAAACTGATGCACGCCATCGCCAGGAACGCGATCAGTAGGGAATATTCGATAAGATCTTGACCGCCGTCTTCGCGCCAAAGATCCCGCAGCCGCTGCGCCATGCGAAGCCTCCAAGGCCATTACAGCCTATGAAGGTACTAGAGACAAGCGATAAATGCGCACGCTGGTACCCAATAGTCACTTAGGATAGCGTCTCTGCTAACCGAAGTGACTGTGTGGTTGAATACGATCGATTACCAAAGTTAGGGTTGCGCGATTATCTGAAGTGAGTGGAGCGCTACCGCTCGGCCGTGCCGACCCCCGTTATTGACCCTCGTTTGTAAACGGGGTGGGTGTCCACCGAGCGCCTTTAGGCTTCTCCCTTGTCACTGTAGGACCAGGAGCTTGCTCACCAGCGCGTTGTGATCGAGTTGGACTCCCTATTTTGATAGTGTTGGATCAAAATAGGTGGACCAGCACCTGCATCGCAGACACGCTCCGAAAAGCATCTTAGCAGATTTCTCCGGCCGGGCACCCTATTTGTCGGTGAAATGAAACTCCAGGACCATCTCGCTTGGAACTGGCCGCCCATCCGACTTGGCGGGTTCGAAAACCCAGGATTTGGCAGCAGCGGAGGCAGCTTGAACGAGGCGAAAATTGGCGTTGGTGCCCGGAGTGACCGGCGTCACCTTGGTCACCACACCTTGTGCATCGATCTGGACGCGGACCTGCACGTCCGAGCCGGAGCCTGCGGGAATCGGTCCATTAAAGGTGGGGCTCACGCGACGCAGGGCTTTCGGGCCCGCGATCGAGGGTCCCGGCGCCGTTAGAGCCGTGGCCGCTCCAGCACTCTGGGGAGCGGGCGCCGCCGCAGTCGGCGCGGCGAAGATCGGGCTGTTGGAGGCCAGTGACGAGCCGGACGGACTGATCGATGGGGGAGGTGGCATGTCCGCGGCACTGTTCCTGGCGGGCGCGGAATTGTCCGTCCGGTTGGCGGGTGGCATGAACCTGCGCAGCGTGCGCACTTCCTGGTTCACTTGAATCTTTACGGGCTCGGCCAAGTCGCTAGCCGATGGCGGTTGGGCAGGCGGGGGCCCTCCCAGCACGCGGACGTGTTCTTCGGCCAATTGATTCCCGGGCAGTACGATGTTCAAGCTAAAGAGCAGATCGCCGCTCTGCGGCGTATACATAATGGTTCCGCTCGTCAGGTCCGATGGCGTCAGGCCAACCTGTTGCTCTTTGCCGTTATCGCGGATGGACAACACGGCGCCCGTCGGATTCAGAGCCGCGACAGCTGCGCGGTCCCAGGTGAGCCGCCACAGAGGGCCTTCCCGCGCCGCCGAGAAACCGGTATGCACCTCGGTCGGAACTTGAACCGGGACAGGCGTTTCCGTAAAGCTGATAGGCCGCTGCGACACGCCGTTCAAACGTAGATAGACACCCACCCCGATGGCCACCAGCAAAACCCCGCCGCCGATGTACCAAAGTGCGCGGATGCGTCCCTTGCGGTTGGGAAGTTCCGCTGCAGCCGCTGTGGCCGCGGCCATCCAGTCGGGGCGCGCCACGGCGCGGTGCTCCTGGTGAGCGGGCACGCGGACGGGCGGCGCCGGCGCATAAGGCTCCGGATACGAGTACGGGTGTGGCTCATGATGCGCCACCGGGAGCGGCGCAACCGGTGGCCGGGCCGGCGGCTGCTCGAGCGCGGGTGCCGGGGTCGGTGGCGGATCCTTTGGGGGCACTTCAAACTCAATCGGGTCCGACGCCGACATGGGATTCGACCGGAGCGTCATGTGCTGCCAATCGTCCCATCCATCGTCCCTACGCACCGAAACCGAAGCGGTCATGCTCAACTTCGAGAGCGGTGTAAAGGCAATGTAATAGTGAAAGTTCGTCGTGAAGGATGTGTGTGCCTGCTCCAGGACGGCTAGCAATTCGCTGTCGCTTTCCTGGGTGCGGCTGTCATTCCGCGTGCGGCTGCGATAAAAACCCACCACGGCTTTGGACGGATCCTTCTGTACCGATGCCATCAAACTGCGGATGTTGCTCAAGTCGAGATCGGACAGGCGGAACGATGGTCCGAAGCGGTATTCGATTTGGATGAGGACCACTTCTTCGGCCAGAACAATGCCGCTTTGGCTGTGGCGGCCGAGCAGCAGACCGCCTACTTCCGCGCCGCCGCGTGGCACGGCACGCAAGCCCTCATTCACCTGGTCCCAAATGGTGGCCACCAGGGCGCTCGGAGCGGCCAAAGGAAACGCCGAGCGTTCACAGAACACAACGTCCTTGGTCTTTACGTTCTGGCCTTCAAAACGAGGGGCCGGACTTTGCGGCGCAAACATGAGGTCTTTCCGCTGTTTTGCGGACTAGGGTTCTAGTGTATAACAAATCGTTTCTGTCAACCTCAGATTATGCAACCAATTTCGGCTGCGAAAAGAGGAAATGGTCGAAATAGTAGTGCATCAACAAAACGCTCAGTACTACAACGAAATAGCTCTGATCCGCCGCCAGCGGGGTTACCGCCCGCACCAGCATGGTGAGCAGCACCAGCACACCGGTCGCCGCCAGGAAGCAAACGTAATACAGAGCCATGCTGTTGCGGCGAACCAGGTTGCGGACCACCGGGCTATCGATTTCACCGCGCTCATCACGCAGCCGGTTCAGCAACCATAGCAAGAACAGATATTGAAATGAATGCCAGGTGTTGTATCCCTGGAATAAAACATCCAAATTCGAACCCATTGGCAAGCAAAACGATACAACTGTGGTTACGCCGATGAGCAGGGTTTTCGGCAGACTGGCCCGCCGCTCACGGAATTCGATTGCGGTTTTTCCGATCCACACCAGCAGGAAGATGCCGAAAACCACTCCGGCCACAATCGGGAGGTGGAGCGGGCGCACCCAGTCCGGGTACGGAAGTACAACGCCGCCCACATGGAACTGGCGCAGCGATAGCTTATACAAACCGATGGGGTACATGCCGCTCAGGATCAATCCGTAATCCACAAACCGTGACCACGGCGGCTCAGGGCGGCGATTGCGCGTGCGGTAGCAATCCGCCAGGTAGATGATTTGATGCAGTACATGGAGCGAGGCCCAGGTGAAGAAGAACGTGATCAGCAAAGTGTACTGTTTCACACCTAAGTAAACGACCAGCACCGGCAGGAGGAACGCGAGCATGGCGTACCGAGGGTGGCGGTCGCGGAACCGGCCGTCCAGAAAGGTGTACGTGATGGTCGAGAACAGGTGTGGTCCGCCGATCAGGGCCGCGACGGTGATGTTGATCAGGTCGATGGCCTGCTGCGGCTTCATCCAGCCGGAGGTCTCGGCGACCCACGCCACCAGGAAGGGCAACGGAACCAGAACCGCACTGAAAATCAGCAGCGGTAAGTCCCATGAAGGCTTGTAGATCCACCCCTGTCTGCGTTGGGGTACCAGAATGGGCGACGCGGCAATGGCAGCCATAGGAAACGATAATACGTCAGAGCGGGAGAGATTTCATCCCCGTTGTGGGGCCAGCCTTTCAGGCTGCCGCCGGCTTTCCAGCTGGCGTCTGGAATTTGGACATTCCCCACAGACGACGCAAAGCGACCGCTCTTGGTCGCGGCTCCCTCGAAAATAACTTCTTCGGTAGCAGGCTCTCACGGCTCCGCTCCGCGACAACGACCTCGCCGGCCTCGCAACCATCAGTAACATACTCTGTTCGCACCCCCGGCTAGGAAGCCCTTTTCATCCCTGGTTGTGAGCCGAAGGGTCATGTGTTTCTCCGAGCCGGTAGAGTAGGAGAGAGGGCGACGCCATAGCTCTTCAGATCCGCGTCGTACACAGCTTGATACCCGGCCGGCCAATGGCCACGTATCTCCTCCAGCGCCGGGTGCGCTGGTCGCCCCGGCCGGAACCCATACGAACAATCCAGGAAATCTGCCTCGAAGATCGGCTCCAGGATCAACAGGGTCGCCATCTGTACTACCCGGTCGCGCACCGTCGGTATGCCCAACGGCCTCAGCTTCCCATTCGCCTTCGGAATGTAGACGCGTTGTACCGCTTGCGGCACGTAGGTCTTCGCGCGTAGCGATTCCTGAATCCCTGCCAAGAATCCGGCTACGCCTTGGTCTGACATCACCATCTGCTGGATCGTGACGCCATCCACTCCGGGCGCGCCCTTGTGAGCTCGCACCCGCTCCCACGCCGCTTCCAACACATCCATCCGGTAGATCCGGTCGTACAACACATAAAACCGGAACTTCGGTTCCTGCTTGGCCCAGTTTCTGTCTCAGTTGAGAAACTTTCTCCGGCAGTCCTGGCTCTTTCACCGTTTCCGGCATCGCCCTTCCTGCGACTGCCTGCGTATCCGTAGGGGGATTTTCATCCAAGCGGTTTTCTCCTCGTCTGACAAAATCATGCTTTCCGTAAGGCCCCTTCGCTCCACGGGCGTTACCCCGCTTCGTCGCTACCTATGGGCCTCTCCGACTCCCTGCCGGGCCGCCGCTGCGGTTATGTATTCCCGCGGCGCGTTGGTCGCTTCCGCTTCCACCCAACAGGGTCTCCCAGGCTCCTCGGCTGATCTTTCCACGCGCGCTGTCCCCAACCGCCCCGGAAGGTCCGCTGCCTGCTTGCGCCTGTTGCTTCACCACCGGTCTTGTCTGGCTTCATCCTAGTCGGGAGGACTGGCCACCTTCGTATTCCGATCGAGGCCGAATCGGGTTCACTTGCGTTACGGCTCGCGTGTTCGCCTCACAAGTCCGCCAAGCCCATTGCTGGAACTCGCGCTCGCTCGGCTACATGCTGAACAGGCAATTTACACGGTGAACTCCTTTCAGTTCACAAGATCAACCAGGCTTATCCTGGCGTACCGACCAAAGGGAGC
>DATJAK010000104.1:0-2755 GCA_035516375.1 Bryobacteraceae bacterium | reverse complement strand
AACTGCATGGTCAGGCCGACGACGCTGTGACCCTCGGCGCGCAGCATGGCCGCGACGGTCGAGGAATCCACCCCGCCCGACATGGCCACCGCAATGGTCTTCGAAAACAAGCTTCTGCCGCTCCTGCTTCTGGCTTCCGGCTTTCGGCATTTGGCTCTTAGCTCTTAGCCTTTAGCTTCCAGCTCTGATCTTTGCTTGTAGCTCTGATCTCTAAAGTTTGGCGTCCTAGCGAAAGTTTGTCGTCCCGAGCGCGTGAACCGATTCGCTGGCGAATCGGCAAGTTAGTCGAGAGCCTGCCATGAGCAAACCCGAGCTTGTGTGAGGGGAGTCGAATGGGGGGATATGCTTTTCGCGAAAATCAACTGTGCTGCTTCTCCCTGCCTAGTCAATTCCCACCCAACACTTTGCCCACCGGACTCAGCTCCCTCAGCCGCCCCACCACTTGCGGAATCAGCGATATCGCGAAGTCCACATCCTCCGCCGTATTCTGCTTGCCCAGGCTGAAGCGTATGCTGGCCCGTGCGCGATCCGGTTCCAGGCCCATCGCCATCAGCACGTGAGACGGCTCGATAGCACCCGACGAACACGCCGCCCCGGTCGACACTGCCAGCCCTTTTAGATCCAGGGCAATCACCAACGATTCGCCTTCGATGTAATCAAAGTAAATGCTCGTCGTGTTCGGAACCCGAGGTGATCGGCCCCCGTTCACTCCTGTAGCTTCCACCGCCTCGGAAACCGCCGTCTGCAAGCGATCCCGCATCGTCGCCATGGTCCGGCCACCGCCAGCGTCCAAAGACTGGCGCGCGAGTTCCGCCGCCTTCCCCAGCGCCACGATTCCCGGAACGTTCTCTGTGCCCGCGCGCCTGGAGCGCTCGTGGGATCCGCCGTAAAGCATCGGCCGCAGCTGCAATCCCTTCTTCACGTAAAGCGCCCCCACGCCCTGCGGGGCATGAATCTTGTGGCCTGATAGCGTCAGCAAATCGCACCCGCAGCGACCAACGTCGACCGGGACCTTGCCCACCGCCTGCACGGCATCCGTGTGAAAGCGCACTCCCCCTTCGGCCGCAGTCTTGCCAATTTCCTCCACGGGCTGCACCACTCCCGTTTCGTTGTTGGCCATCATGATCGTAATCAGCTTCGTGCTGGGGCGTAAGGTTCGCCGCACATCGTCCGGATCGACCTGCCCTTGCCCGTCGACCGGTAAGTAAGTGACATCGCACCCCAGCGTGGCCAGCCGCTTGCAGGCATTCAGTACCGCGTGATGCTCGACCGTCGAAGTGATCACGTGGCTCCCTGCCACCCCGGCGGTCAGGACCTCGGAAAGCACTCCAAAGATGGCCAGGTTGTCCGCCTCGGTGCCGCCGCTCGTGAACACAATCTCCGACGCTTGGCATCCGAGCAGCCCCGCCACCGACTCCCGCGCCCGCTCCACTGCCGCCCGCGTCTCCTGCCCGTGGTGGTGGATGGACGACGCGTTGCCGAAATGCTCTCCAAAGTATGGCTTCATAGCCTCGAAAACTTCGGGCAGAATCGGCGTGGTCGCGTTATTGTCCAGATAAACCCGGCGCATTACAGATATTGTACGTGATAGGGAGAATGCCAATCCCGGATAGGGGTCAAAGCGCGGCAGCCCAAAGGTCAGATAGTCGGTCGGGTGGAAACGTTGGGATCAGGCAAGGTTATAGTTGTAAAGGACAGCTAGCGTCTCATCCCTGATGACTGATGGCTGATCACTGATGGCTGAAAGCTGACAGCCGGCCAGCGAAAATTTCTACCGCTTCTCCAGCGCCTTGTAATGCTGGGGGTAGCTCGGTCCGATGTAGTCCGCCCGCGGCCGGATCAGCCGGTTATCGTCCAGCTGCTCGATCACGTGCGCTGTCCAACCGCTGATACGCGAGACCGCGAAGACCGGCGTGAACAAGTCCACGTCAATGCCCAAGGTGTGGTAAGTAGAAGCCGAGTAAAAATCCACATTCGCGTTCAGCTTCTTCTCCGCTTTCACAAACTCTTCGATCCGCCGCGAAATCTCGAACCACTTGGGCTCGCCGCTCGATTCCCCCAGGTCCTGCGACATCTTGCGCAGGTGCGTGGCCCGCGGATCTTCCGTGTGATACACGCGATGGCCGAAGCCGGGGACTTTTTTCTTTTGCGCCAGCATGCCTTTTATGTATTCCACCGGATCCGCACCCGAACGGTCGATGGCCTGCAGAATCTGAAACACCGCCTCGTTCGCGCCTCCGTGCAGTGGTCCTTTTAGCGCCCCGATGGCGCTGGTCACCGCCGAGTGAATATCGGACAACGTGGCCGCGGTCACGCGTGCCGCGAACGTCGAAGCATTCAACTCATGATCGGCATGCAGGATCAGCGCAATATCCAGCGCCCGCTCCGCCGTCTTCGAAGGCGCCTTGCCGTTCAGCATCAACAGAAAATTCGCGGCATGGGACAGCGACCGGTCCGGCTCGACCACCGGCTTACCCTTGCGGATGCGGTCGTAGGCCGCCACGATCATCGCGATCTGGGCGGTCAGCCGTATCGCCTTGTGAACGTTGGCCTGGCGATCGTTGCTCTTCTCTTCCGGATCGTAGAAAGACAGCGCCGAAACAATCGTCCGCAATACATCCATCGGCAAGGCATGCTTGGGAGCGAGGTGAAGCCGATGAATGATCGATGCGTCCAGCTTGCGCTCCTCCTTCAGGCGGTCGCGGAGATCGCGCAACTCGTCACGCGTGGGAAGCTTGCCATTCCACAGCAGGTA
>DATJAK010000103.1:0-19266 GCA_035516375.1 Bryobacteraceae bacterium | reverse complement strand
TCCAGCCGCGACGTTTACTACATATTTACCTCGACCTTGCCCCGTTACTTCTACTGGATCAAAGACGATCTGTGGGGCATGCCGGGCGTGTTGGCGGTTTGCGCGGTGGGAGTTTACCTCTGGAGCATGCGCCGGCGCGATGCGGAGAAGCCACACCTGAGATTATACGTAGCGTGGATTCTGGCCGCCGTCGCCGTGCTGGTGGACTTGGGGCCGGTGGCGGCTCGATACCTGTTTTTTATCATGCCGGCAGCCATCGTTATCGGATTTGCCTGGCTGTTTCACGGTTGCCGCCGGCTGTGGGGCGAACGTTGCGCGAGTATTGTGGCCGGCGTCTTCGCTGCCGGCTTTTTCGCGGCCGGGTTCGCCATTCCTTTCGACTTCCTGCGCGGGCCGTCGGCCGCGGCACGGGTGGTTGTCGAGGGAAGGCCAACGCGCGTGCTGTATGCCGGCGACGCCGATGGGAACTTCATCTTCGCCGTGCGCGAATTCGATCCCGACCGCCAGATCATTGTAGTTCCGGTGGTGAAACTCCCACGCAATCTGGTGAAGACCGGCGACGTGGCAAGAATATGCCGCTTGTACGGTATCGAATGGCTGGTGTTCGAGAATACGCCGCCGCCTCACCCATGGTCTAGCCTTCAGGCAGCAGTCCCGGCGGTGGCCAAACTCGAACGCTCCATTCCGCTCCGCTCTTCCCGATTCCGCTGGCGGGAGGGGTCGATTGACGTCTATCGACTTGAGGCTCCTGCACAGAACCCCGGCAACGAGCTGCAGTTCTCGGTTCCCAGGGTACGGGAGGGGATCCGGTAAAAGCGGCAGGCGTTCCCAAGGATTCCGAAAAAGCCCCATGGCTTGAGACTTTAAAGTTGGTCCGGAACCTGCTTAGAGCATGCATACCAACATGAGAGGGACTTTGATCTATCTGGCCGATCTGGGCCACAACCAGCTTACGATCAGTTCCGATGTCTATCCGCTAGGCGTCGGCAATCTGGCTACCTATGCGCAGGCCAATGTGCGCCATCCCGGCGGGCTCCAGATCCGGATCTTTCGGGAACCGCAGGAGTTAAGGGCCGCCATCGACGCTGAGACGCCGGACGTGCTGGGTTTAAGCAGTTATTCCTGGAACCACCACCTGGCGCTGGCTTTCGCCCGCTATGCCAAAGCGAAAAAGGCGGACACCCTGACCCTTATGGGCGGCCCGAATTTTCCACTCACGCTCGCGGAACAGGAGACATGGCTTCGCGGTATGCCGGAAATCGACATCGGCGTGCGTGGCCCTACCTACGAGGGGGAGCGCGCTTTCCGCAATATCCTCCAGCGCTATGTGGACGCCGGACAAACCCTGGAGGGCATCCAACAGGAGCCGGACCCGGGCAATTTGTGGATCGATCGACGCAGCGGCAAATTTGTGGTGGGCGCGGAAGTCGATCGGATTGTCGACCTGGATGAAATCCCTTCGCCCTACCTGGCGGGACTGATGGATCCGTATTTCTCCACCGGCTATCTGCCTATGATGGCAATTGCCCGCGGCTGCCCGTTTAGCTGCAGTTTCTGTAATTCATCGGTTCAATCCAACAGCCGCATCTACCGGCATTCTTTGGAGAACCTGAAAGCCGACCTGGTCTACATTGCGGAACGGGTACGGCCGGAAGTCGCCCTGACGTTCGCCGACGACAACTTCGGCATGTACGATTTCGACGAAGAAGTGGCTGATTACATCGCCTACCTGCAGGAGCGGTATAGTTGGCCGCGTTATATCCGCACCACCACCGGCAAGAACCGCGGGGAGCGAATCATCAATATCATGCGTAAGATCCGCGCCGCGCTCCCCATGACGGCCGCGGTGCAGTCCATGAATCCCGTGGTGCTGAAGAATATCGAGCGCTCCAACATCAAACTCGATACCTATACCCAGATTCAGACGGAGGTCCGCGCGCAGGGCATGCAATCGTATGGGGAGATGATCTTATGCCTTCCGGGCGAGAGCAAGCAGTCGTTCCTCAAGGGCATCCGCGACCTGATGGATGCAGGCGTGAAACGCATTTCGGCCCACCAGTTAATGCTGCTGCATGGAGCTCCGCTCAGCAATCCGGAGAGCCGCGAGAAATTCGGCATGAAAACCATGACCCGGGTGGTGGCCCGCAACATCGGCGACTATACCGGCGAGCCCGTGATTGAAACCGAAGAGATGGTGGTAAGCACCCCGACATTCAGTTTCGAAGAGTATCTGGAGGTCCGGGTCTTCCATCTGCTGTTGACCATCTTCTACTACGAAGGCAATTTCGAAGAGGCATTCGAGTTCGCGCACCAGCAGGGCGTATCGGCCTTCGATCTCGTCACCCACATGCAGGCCATGCTGCCCGGCGCGCCCGCGGCTTTTCGCAAGGTGATCGACGATTTTGTGCTGGAGAGCCGCGAGGAATTATTCCCCTCGCGCGAGGAGTGCGTCGCCTGGGCCCGGCAGCATTTTGCGGGGCTGGTGAGCGGCGAGGTGGGAGGCAACCTGCTCAGCAAGTATTCCATGCTGGGCCGTTTCTACGCCGCCGCCGAAGCGCTGGACTTTCTACGCGACGCCCTGGCGATGGCTACCGGCCAGAAGTTGGACGAAGCGGGGCTCGAACAGATGGAAGCTGTAATGGCGTACCTCCGCAGCGTCATGCTTTATGCTCCATTCTCCGAGAGCCTCAACGCCGCTCCGGCGTGGACCAGCGCGTACGATATCGAAGCCTGGAGCGCCGAAAACTACTCCCGGCCGCTGGCAGCTTACCACCTGGGAGAAACGCGCCGGTTTCCGACCATGGTCGACGAAAAACGGAAAGCCGTAATTGAAAATCGCATCCACACATTCGGTGAGCACCCCGCCGGATTGGGGAAGTTTACGCGCACCATGTTCGCCCGGGATTTCCGCAGGGTGGTGCTGCCCGCCGCGGCGGCCGCCGTGGCGAGCCGTTAGCTACCCATGTGCACGGGACTCCGTTTCTTCGCTACGGCAGCAGCCTGTGCGCTTCTCGCGGCCTTTTGGAACGCTCCGTTCTGCCGCACATCGGAAGGCGATTTGAACGGCTGTTTTGCGTTGGGCCTGGCGCTTGCCGCCGCTACTTTACTGGCCGGATGGACGGCGTTTACCCAATGGGCACGCTCCGGCCGTTGGCTGGCCCTGGCGCTGGCGGGACAAGCGGCTGCTTTGCAGCTTGTCGATGCCGGCATCCGCATCCATTACCAGCACTATCGGCTGCCCGCGGAAGCCGCGGCGGATCCCGTCCTGCGCTGGATGCTTCTGGCGGTGGGGCTGCAAATTGTGCTGGTCGCTTGCGGGCTTTTCCGGCGTCGCGATGCGATTCTGCCTTGGTGCCGCAGCAGGCGCCGCGTGGCGCTCGTGGCGGCGGGCATTGCCGCGTGCGGGTGCGTGGCGGCCGCGGTTTCGCGCGATCCCCGCTTCTATGTAGCGGAAGTGAGCCTGGCCGCTTTCATCGAACTGGTGAACGCCGTCAATATCCTTCTGTTTGCGTGGGGGCTCCCGGCGAGTGGTCTTAAGCGACTGGCACGCTGGTTCGATTTCGTGCTCGGCGGTGTCTGGCCGGGGCCCACCGCGGTGGACCGTTTTGCCCTGCTAGCGGCATTGTGGGTAACCACCGTGTCGGCCCTTCTCGCATGGTTTGTCTATCAGCACCATCCGCACATAGCCGACGAGGTAGTGTATCTTTACCACGCCAGATATTTTGCCGCTGGGAAACTGGTTATGCCGCCGCCGCCCGTACAGAAAGCGTTCGAGGTCGATCTGATGGAATACCGGCCGGACAAGTGGTATGCAGCGCCGCCGATGGGCTGGCCGGCTGTGCTGGCAATAGGCGCGGCTTTGGGGGTGCCCTGGCTGGTCAACCCCATTCTGGCCGGGTTGAATATCCTGCTGAGCTATCTTCTGCTGGGTGAACTGTACCCGCGGCGGATTGCGCGCGTGGGCGTGCTGCTATTGTGTCTGTCTCCCTGGCACGTCTTTATGGCGATGAACTACCTGACCCACACGCTCACTATGACCTGCGCTCTGGCCGCATTTCTCGGCGTGATCCGGGCGCGCCGAACGGGTTCGGCCGGTTGGGCATGGATTGCTGGCGCCGGCGTCGGTGTTGGCAGCCTGATCCGGCCGCTGGAAGGTCTCATTGTGGGTGCTCTTACTGCCGCGTGGGCGATCGGCATAGGCGGCAAGCGGCTGAAATTTTCAGGGCTGGCGGCGCTGGCGGCGGCAACCGTCCTTACTGGCGCGCTAACGCTACCCTACAACAAAGCGCTCGTAGGCCAAGCCACGGCATCGCCCATCATGCGTTACACGGACGAGCACTACGGCCATAACAGCAACGCGTACGGTTTCGGGCCGGACCGCGGTTTGGGCTGGGCCACGGATGCTTACCCCGGCCACACCCCGTTCGAATCGTTGATCAACGACGAGCTGAACGGGTCATCGCTCAATGTCGAGCTCTTCGGATGGAGCACGGGATCGCTGGCGCTCATGGCATTGCTGATCTTCTCCAGAGGCCTGCGGCGCGCGGATTACCTGATGCTGGCGGCCATTCTGGCGGTCGTGATCGCCTACATGCCTTACTGGGGAAATGGCGGCGGAGACTTCGGGGCCCGGTATTGGTACCTGGTCCTGCTGCCGTGTGCGGCCCTGACGGCCCGCGGATTGGAATGGCTCGAAAGCCGGCTGAGTTTAAGCGATGGAAACCCGGTACGGGCAACGGCCGCCATAGCGGCCCTGTGCACCCTGGCGCTGGTGAACTACTTCCCCTGGAGGTCGCTCGACAAGTATTATCATTACCTGCGCATGCGCCCCGACGTGCAAGACCTGGCCCGGACGCACGGGTTCGGACGGAGTCTGGTATTGATACGCGGCGAAAGGTTCCCCGACTACGCCTCCGCGGCTATTTACAATCCCATCGACCTCAAGGCGGCCACGCCCGTGTATGCCTGGGATCGGAATCCCGCCGTTCGCGCCGAAGTTCTGCGGGTGTATGCCGATCGGCCGGTCTGGATTCTGGAGGGCCCGAGCATCACCGGCGCGGGGTACCGGATCGCGGCCGGTCCGTTGAATGCAGGTCCGAGGCCCTGAGTGCGCGGGTATGAAGGCACGACCGCTGCTGTTCTGGGCGCCTCGGGATTTATCGGGCGCTGGGTGGTCCGCAAGCTTGTCGAACAGGGCGCGCATGTCTGCCGGATAGGCCGCGAGGATACAGGGGATCTGGCGGCTATCTACCGCAGCGTGCGTCCCTCGATCACGTTCAATCTGGCGGGTTACGGTATTGATCCCTTGGAATGCGACGAAGCCGAAGCTTACCACGTCAACGCGGACCTGCCCCGGATGGTCGCCGCAGCGGTGGCCGCGGAGCAAGATCCGGAGTGGCCCGGGCAGCATTTCGTTCACGTAGGATCAGGCGTGGAGTATGGCGGGGCGGGCGGAAATTTATGCGAGGATGGGCCGGCGTTCCCCGCCACGCTCTACGCGAAATCGAAATGGATCGGCACTCAGGCGGTTGCCGAACAGTCGAAGGCGCTCGGTTTTCGAGCGGTTATCGCACGCCTGTTTACCATCTATGGGCCAGGCGAACGCGCCCGGCGGCTGCTGCCTACTCTCCTCGAGGCAAGACGAACGGGCCAGGCGCTTGATTTGAGTTCGGGTATGCAGCGGCGCGATTTCACTTATGTGGAAGATGCGGCTGAGGGGCTTTTGAAACTGGGGCTGGTATCCGAACCACGCTACGCAATCGTTAACCTGGCGACCGGCCAGCTAGCCACAGTTCGTTTTTTTGCGGAAACCGCAGCGGCGGTTTTAGGGATTCCACCTGAAAATTTGAAGTTTGGCGCCATCCCCGCGAACCTTCATGAAATGCAACACGAGGCCGTGTCCCTGGACCGGCTGAAGCGGCTTCTCGCCTGGATCCCACCGACTTCCATTGCCGAGGGCGTACGAAAGACCTTGGAAATCAGCTTGCTAGAAGAAGCGCAACCATGACCACCGAAACGGTGCATGCACACAGCGATCCCGAATTCTCCCTGGTCATGCCGTGCTACAACGAAGAAGCGGTTGTAAGTCATACAATCAGCAGGCTATTAGACGCTTTCAAGAGGGCTGGGTACGGGCTGGAGTTGATCGCCGTAGATAACGGCTCCTGCGACCGCACAGGCGAAATCCTCCGCGGCTGGGCCGCTCGCAATCCCACTGTAATTCACCACAGAGTCGAGAAAAATGAAGGTTATGGGAATGGTGTTCTGGCTGGCATGGGGCTCACTACCGCGCCCTGGGTCGGCAGTATCCCCGCCGACGGGCAGGTAGATGCCGAAGATGTTGTCCGGCTCTATGAAGCGGTACAGGCGTCCAATGCCTGGGTAATAGCCAAAGTGAGGCGCCGCTTCCGTCTGGACGGGATGCTGCGTAAGATCGTCTCGATCAGCTACAACGTGGCCTTCCGGCTGATGTGGCCGACGATCGCTTCCATCGACATCAACGGATCGCCCAAAATCATGCCCAGGGAAGCGATGTTGGTCATGCGGCTCACCAGCAAGGGCTGGTTTCTCGATCCCGAGATCATGATCAAAGCGCATGCCCTGGGGATGAGGGTGATGGAGTTCAACGTATTCGCGCGCCTGCGGGGAGCGGGCGTTTCTCACGTCAAGCCGGACACCTGCTGGGATTTCTTCAGCCACCTGCTCAAGTATCGTTTCAGCGGCAAATGGAAACGTGAATTGGTGCGCGACCGTTCCGTGCCGGCGGTATCCGTTGCCGTGAGCGTCAAAAACTGATGAGCGCCGTTCATCACAAGCGAACCTGCTGCCGGGCGTGTGGAGGAGAGCGGCTCACGCTGTTTCTCGAATTGGGACCGCAGCCGCTGGCAAATTCCTTCCTCGCTTCCGCCGGCGAATTTGCCGGAGAGGCTGCCTATCCGCTGGACGTTTATTTCTGCGAGACCTGCTCGCTGGTGCAACTGCTGGATGTAATCGATCCGGAGGTGCTTTTCCGGGATTACATCTACGTTACCGGAACATCGGATACAATCACCCGGCACAATGTGGACTACGCACGCGCGGTGGCCGATTTGTTGCAGTTGGGCCCGGGCGACCTCGTTGTGGAAGCCGCCAGCAACAACGGCACCCTGCTCCAGCAGTTCCAGGCCCTCGGCGTATCCGCGCTGGGCGTCGAGCCGGCCGCCAATCTGGCCGAAGTGGCCCGGCAGAATGGAATTGAAACTGACACCCGGTTTTTCAATTCGGATACGGCTCGCGGCTTGCGCGAATCCTACGGGCGAGCGAAGGCGGTGATCGCCAACAATGTACTGGCGCACGTCGACAACACCATCGATTTTCTAAGCGGCGCCCGTTATTTACTGGCCGATGGCGGTATGGTCATATTCGAAGTTCCGTACCTGGTGGAGATGCTCGACCGGCTGGAATACGACACCGTGTATCACGAGCACCTCTGCTACTTCTCGGTAATGGCTCTGCAGAAACTATGCGAGAGCGCCGGGCTGGGCATTGCGCGCATCGACCGCGTTCCGGTGCACGGCGGTTCGCTGCGGGTTTACGCGGCGGCGCAAAGCGGCCACGCAGCCGATGCCGTGGCGATGGCCGGCGAAGAACGCCGGGCGGGCCTCGATTCGATCGCGCGCTACCGTAAGTTTGCCGCGAATGTCGCGGCCAGCCGCGAAATGCTCCAAAACCTGTTGTGCCGCCTGCGCACGGCGGGCCGGTCGATCGCCGGATATGGAGCCCCGGCGAAAGGCAACACGCTGCTGAATTATTGCGGCATCGACACCAGCTTCCTTCCCTTCACGGTAGATAAGAACGAACGCAAAGTGGGCCTCTATACGCCGGGAATGCACATTCCCGTGCGGCCGGTGTCAGCGCTTCTCGAAGAGCAGCCTGACGATGTTCTGATTCTGGCCTGGAACTACGCTGGCGAAATTATAAGCCAGCAGCAGGCGTACCGCGCGCGCGGCGGCCGCTTCATCACCCCCGTGCCTCAGCCGGTGGTGCACTGATATGGATGCGTAGATATGAAAGTCGTCATCCTGGCGGGAGGAAAAGGAACGCGCCTGGCCGAGGAAACCACCGTGCGCCCCAAACCGATGGTCGAGATCGGCGGAAAGCCGATTCTGTGGCACATCATGAAGATCTATGCGGCGCGCGGATTCACCGATTTTCTGGTCGCCTGCGGGTACAAGGGCGAGTGGATCAAGGAGTACTTCCACAATTTCTCGGTGCATAGCAGCGACTACTTCATCAACCTCGGCACGGGTGAGCGCACCATCGTGAACGGCTGCGGCATCGATTGGAGAGTGGGGCTGATCGATACCGGCGTCGAAACCATGACCGGCGGCCGGCTTTTGCGGCTGCGCAAATGGATCGGCGACGAACCTTTCATGGTGACCTATGGCGACGGACTGGGAGACATCAATGTCTGCGCGCTGGCCGAATTTCACCGGTCGCACGGCCGCATTGCGACGGTTACCGCCGTCCGTCCGCCGGCGCGATTCGGCAATCTGATGCTGCAGGGCACGGCGGTGTGCGAGTTCGCCGAAAAACCGCAGACCGACGAGGGCTGGATCAACGGCGGATTCTTCGTCTTCAATCCGGCCATTTTCGATTACCTCGAGAACGATCAGTCGGTTCTGGAAAAAGAACCGCTGGAGAGGCTGGCCGCGGAACGGCAACTGATGGCGTTTCGCCACGCCGGTTTCTGGCAGCCGATGGATACTCTGCGCGAAAAAATGCTTCTCGACTCGTTGTGGGCCAGCGGGCAGGCGCCGTGGAAAGTGTGGGCATGAACGGCTTCTGGGGCGGCCGCAACGTTTTCGTTACCGGGGCCACGGGACTGCTCGGCTCGTGGCTGACGGAGGCCCCGGCCGCGCGCGGCGCGCGCGTTACCGGCACGATCCGCTCGGCTCTACGCGGCGAAGCGCCCATCATCCGCAGCGACGGTAAATTCATCCGCGATTACTTTTACGTCCGCGACGCCGTGGGAGCTTACCTGCGGCTCGCCGAAAAGCTGGCGGAAGGATTCGCCGGTGAGGCTTTTAACTTCGGCAACGAAACCCCGGTCTCGGTACTGGAGCTCGTGCAGTAGATTCTCTGCATTATGGGACAGAGCTCGCTTTCGCCCGTGATTCTCAACCAGGCCAACCATGAAATTCCTTGCCAGTACCTGGATTGTTCCAAAGCCAAGCGGCTGCTCGGATGGGCTTCCGAATTCGGCATGGAACACGGGCTGAGGGAAACGATCGCCTGGTACAAAGAATGCTATCCCGATCCAAATTGTTTGTAAAAATGCTCAGTTCTTGGGATTGGCAGGGGATCTGCCAAAAGAGAGGCCGTCATGGTTCGCAAACAAGTGTATTTCCTCCGGGCCCTGTCACTTCTGGTATCGGTAGCGCTCGTTGCAATCCTCGGGGAAATTGTGCTTCGGATCGCCAGCTATAAGCACGGCCGGGTCAGTCTTGCCGCCTTCACGCAATACGATCCGCTGTTGGGTTGGCGGATTGCGCCCAATACCCATACGAGAGTGTTCGAACGGGACTATTCGACCACTCTGGAGTATGGGCCGAAGGGGTTGCGCGGCAAAGATCGCCCGTATGCCAAGCCTGCCGGCGTTTTCCGCATCCTGGTGCTCGGAGATTCGATGGTGGATGGGTTCAGCGTTCCGCTCGAGGACCGTGTTTCAGAGGTGCTGGAAGCCCGGTTGGGACCCGGAACCGACGTCGTGAATCTCGGCGTTCCCGGCTACAGCACCGATCAGGAAATGCTGATGCTCGAGTCGGAGGGTTGGAAATACCAGCCGGATCTGGTGGTCCTGTTTTTCTTCTACAACGATATATGGATGAATGGAGAGCGTCGCATTGGCCGGGCCACGTTCAAGCCGGTTTTCAAGCTCGACGAAGCGGGCAATCCCGTTTTGATGAACGTTCCTGTGCCCAAGCCGGTGCAGGCGTTGGAAGACCGGTCCAAACTCTACGCGTTGATCCGCGACGCTGTCAAGGCGCGCCCCTCGCTGTACAGACTGACGACTTTCGGCCACGGCTGGACCAGGTCCACACTGCCCATGCCGAGTGGCGCCGGAGGGTCGGCGGATCAGTTTCGCGTCTATCAAAAAGAGGATAAGCCGGAGTTGCGAAGAGTCTGGGCGATCACGCAGGCATTGCTGCGAAGGATGAACCGGGAGACCCGGGAGCACGGCGCCCGGTTCCTGCTGTTTTACGTTCCATCGCCAGTGGAATTGTCGGCGGAGGAATGGAGCAAATCCAACATTCCGGCCAGCTACGGTCCCGATGTGGTGGTCGGGCGCGTCGCACAGATTTGCCGCTCCGAAGGAATCGCGCTGCTGGAGCCGTCGCAACGTTTCCGTGAAGCCCGGAAGAATGGTCCGTTGTCTTATGCCCACGACATTCATTGGACCAAGGCAGGGCATCGTCTAGCAGCGGATCTGGTGGCGGAATACGTCCAAAACGCCATGGGAGGCCGAATCGAGCCCCAGGTGCGCGCTCAAAACAGTCCGGTAGGAAGATAGCGAAATGGTCTCGATCCTTGGGGTATCGGCCTTTTACCACGATTCCGCCGCTGCGCTGCTGCTTGACGGCAAAATCGTTGCCGCCGCGCAAGAGGAGCGCTTTACCCGCAAAAAATATGATGAGCGCTTCCCCGTAAAGGCCATTGAGTATTGCCTGAAGGAAGGGGGCCTGGACGCCGGACAGTTGGATTACGTAGCCTTCTACGACAAGCCCTTTCTGAAGTTTCAACGCCTTCTCGAAACTTATTTAGCCTATGCGCCGGCGGCGTTCTCTTCCTTTTGCAAGGCCATTCCGGTGTGGGTCAACCAGAAATTAAACCTCACGCGCGAGATGAATCGAGGGCTCAACCACGCCTACCGCAACCGGTACGTGTTTACGCAGCATCACGAATCGCATGCCGCCAGCGCCTTTTTCCCATCGCCGTTTGAGGAAGCCGCGATCCTGACTCTGGACGGCGTCGGCGAGTGGGCAACCGCCACCATCGCGAGCGGCCGGGGCAACCGGCTCACCATGCTCGAGGAGCAGCATTTTCCGCATTCCCTCGGCCTGTTGTATTCGGCCTTCACCTACTACTGCGGTTTCAGCGTGAACAGCGGCGAGTACAAACTGATGGGCCTGGCGCCCTATGGAACGCCACGCTATAGCCAACTTATTCTCGACAAAATGCTCGACCTGAAGGAGGACGGTTCCTTCCGGCTGGACATGTCCTACTTCAATTACTGCCAGGGGCTGACGATGACTTCGGAGAAGTTCCATCGTCTCTTTGGCGGTCCGCCGCGCCAGCCGGACACCCTGCTGACCGAGAGAGATATGGATGTGGCGGCTTCCATTCAAAAAGTCAGCGAGGAAATCATCCTCCGCAGCGCGCACCACGCCCATCGACGGACCGGCCTGAAGAACCTCTGCATGGCGGGCGGCGTCGCGCTCAATTGCGTGGCCAACGGACGGCTGCTGCGCGAGGGACCGTTTGAAAATTTGTGGATTCAGCCGGCGGCGGGCGATGCGGGTGGCGCCTTGGGCGCGGCCTTGTTCGTGTGGCACCAGTTGCTCGACAATCCGCGTGTTGTCCAGGCCTCCGATTCGCAGGCGGGCTCCCTGCTCGGGCCGGGCTTTTCCGCCGACGAGATTCAACGGTTTCTCGATGGCGTCAATGCCACCTACCAAAAAATCGGCGATGAGCAGGAGCTGGCCGATCGCGTCGCGTGCGAGCTCAGCCAGGGCCGCGTCATCGGCTGGTTTCAAGGGCGCATGGAATACGGGCCGCGCGCTTTAGGCAGCCGGAGCATTCTGGGAGATCCGCGCAACCCCGACATGCAGACGGTCATGAACGTGAAGGTGAAGTTTCGCGAAGGCTTCCGCCCCTTTGCACCCGCTGTGCTCAGAGAGGAAGCGCCGAACTTCTTCGCCCTTCCCGATGAGATCGACTCGCCTTACATGCTGGTTGTGGCGCCGGTCCGCGACGAAAAACGAAAACCGCCGGCTCCCGGCCAGGAACAGCAGTCAGGCATCGCCAAGCTGAAGGCGATCCGCTCGGAGATTCCCGCGGTCACGCACGTGGATTACTCGGCCCGCGTGCAAACCGTCGACGCGGAGCGCCATGGCATCTACCACAAACTCATCGACTCCTTTTACCGGCTGACCGGATGTCCGGTCATCGTCAATACCAGCTTCAACCTTGGCTGGGACCCCATCGTGTGTACGCCGGCGGAAGCATATTCCACGTTCATGGCGTCCGATATCGACGTGCTCTCGATGGGCCCTTTCCTGATTCACAAGCGTGCCCAGAAGGCCTGGCTGGAAGAGCCGGCGAGGTTCGTTGCCGATGGTCTCACATGCCCTTGCGGAAGTGGTTCGCCGCTGCGCGCCAGCGGCGCCGAGTTACGGAGCACGTGCGGCCATCGCTTCCCCATCACCGACAATATCCCGCAACTGTTCTGGCCTCACGACGGAGCAACCGACCCCGCGGATGTGACCGAGAAGGTAAAGGCGTTTTACGAAGAAACCCCGTTTCCGAACTACGACGAGCATGAATCCATCCGTTCGTTGATTGAAAAAGCCCGGCGCGGAGAGTATGCCCGCCACCTCGATCAGGCCATCCCTTACAACGCATCGGTGCTGGAAGTTGGTTGCGGCACCGGGCAACTGAGCAATTTTCTGGGAATCTCGTGCCGCCGTGTCACCGGCGCCGATCTGTGTCTCAATTCGCTTCGTTTGGGCGACGGTTTTCGCCGCAAGCACCAGCTCAATCGCGTGCGCTTCGTCCAAATCAACCTGTTCCGGCCGCCCTTTCAAAAAGGCGAATTCGACGTGATTTTGTGCAATGGCGTGCTGCACCATACCAGCGCTCCACGCGACGGCTTCATGAAGCTGGTTCCCCTGTTGCGGCCGGGCGGCTACATCGTGATCGGTCTTTACAACAAATACGGGCGCCTGGCGACCGATCTGCGGAGAGGGCTGTTTCGTTTAACCAAGGGCTCCGCGAAATCGATAGATCCTTACCTGCGTTCGGTCAAGATGAGCGCGGATAAAGAGCGCGCCTGGTTCGCCGACCAGTATCTTCATCCGCACGAATCCAAACACACGATCGGTGAAGTGCTCGGATGGTTCGATGAGGCCGGACTGGAATTCGTGCGGGGCGTGCCCGCGGTGGACCAGGCCGGGGACCAGGATGGCACGCGGTTGTTCAGCCCATCGCGAACCGGATCGGCGTGGGATCACTTCACCGTGCAGGCCAAACAGATAGTGACCGGCAGCCGCGAGGGCGGCTTTTTCATCATGATCGCCCGCCGGCCGGAGGAATAAAATACGTGCCGCTGCTCGAGTTGAACGTCGCGCCTTCCTCTAAAGACCTGCGGTGGTTCGCGGGCCTCTGGTGGCCTCTTCTGTGCGCCATCGCCGGGACCGCTCTTATTCGAAAACTCCATTTGCCCGGGGCCGCTGCCGGGCTATGGATCGTGGCCGGGATGCTCGCGGTCGCCGGTTTGATCTCACCGCCGATCATCCGGCCCGTCTATGGCGTCGTGCTTCGGCTGACCTATCCCATCGGGTTCGTGGTCTCCTACGTATTGCTGTTTTCCGTCTACTTTTTTATCTTTACGCCCATCGGCGCGCTGGTGCGGATTTTCCACGATCCCATGAGCCGCAAGCTTGACCGGGCTGCCGCCAGCTATTGGACCGCTCACCAACCCGATCCGGTAGATCGCTATTTCAGGCAATTCTAGGTTTCTTATGAAAAATGACAAGGATTTCGCGAACTTGGCGCAGCAGAAATCGGGCGGGGCGATGGGCGAGTTTTGGTACTTCCTGCGCCACAACAAGAAATGGTGGCTCACCCCCATAGTGGTGGTGATGCTGCTTTTGAGCGTGCTAATCGTTCTGGCGGCAACCGGCGCCGCGCCCTTGATTTACACGCTGTTTTGAAGATCCGCCGCTATCCCTGAACGTGAACTTCCTGGGGCGCGGCCGCGGACACTTTGCGACGCCACTCGCGCCACGGTCCGCCCGTACGATAGCGGATGATGTTGCGCATAAATTCGAAGATCGTCCGCCATCCGACGTTGGACCGCCCGCCTCTGCGCAGATGGCCCGGGACGTCGATCTCGATCACCATCAATCGCAGGTAGTGCACCTTGAGCATGATTTCGGCTTCCAGAAACCAATCCGACGAAGTCAGTTCCATGAGCGGCACGATCTCCCGCGGCATAATTCGCGGGCTGCCATTGACGTCCATCGATGGCATGCCCGGGAAGATGATCAGCATGCCGATGTTGTAAAAGATCGAAATGATTTTGCGGGTCAGGCTGTCGGGCCGGAAGCGGCGCCTCACCTTGGCAATGGTCCGGTCGCCGGCTGTCACTACCGCGCGGTAAATGAGCAGCACGCTCTCCGGCGCGACTTGCCCGTCGGCCGCCAGGTAGCCGACGTGACGGCCGCGGCACGCCTCCAGACCGGTGCGAATACCGAGGCCCTGCCCGCGGTTTACCGGCACAACAACCTTCCGGATCGGCAACCCCAGCGCGATCAAGCGGTCGATCACGGTGGAAGTTCGATCCACCGACCCGTTATCCACCAGCACCAGTTCCAGATCGATTCCCGCTTTCTGGAAAGCCTCCACCAGCGGCGGTACGGTCTGGTTGAGACAATGCTCTTCGTTATAACAGGGCATCGCCAGAGACAGGTCCGGAATGGGCTTGCGCACGAAATTTGGTGCCGTTCGGTCCATCAGCTTGTCCCCACTCCCACGCTTTTTCGTGGGTCTATGAATTCGCGGATGCTCTCCAGCGTAGCCGGCTGCATGGGGCGCCGGTGAAACTGCTCGATGTAAGTACCGGGCGAATCCAAACCGATCTCCGCATTCGCGAACCGGGCCAGATGGGCGGCCGCCTGGTCGGGATCGCCATTGCACACGTCGTTCAAATAGTTCGCCCAGTTCAGGATGGAATGCGGCGCTGCTTTCAGGTTATCCCCCATGCACCCAGCAATCGCCTGGTTTTCGAGCAGCGGCGCGCGCAGTGTTTCACCGCTCTCCCGCGTCAGGCGCTCCTCGATGAATGCCGCCGGCGATTCCACCAGGCTGCGTGGCGAGGATTGAAGATAAGGACACGACGGGAAAAACCGGATGTCGCAACTCACGCGCCGCCTTGGCCCGGCGCTGCCGGTGCCGTGCAGCAAAAGCGAGTTGAAGATGACGCCGCTTCCCGTCCGGGCGTGAATCTCCAGGGGCTCGCCGAATCGCGTGAGGCTGGCATGGTCCACGGAGACGAACCGGCGGCACAACAACCCCAGCCGGTGGCTCCGGGGGTAGATTCTTACCGGCCAATCCGCGCAATCGTTCAGGCCCGTCCACAGAATCAGTGCCGACGGGCTGGTAGGAAGACTCGCACCGGTGAAGTCCTGGTGGAGTTGGTAGGCGCCGTGCACCTCCATGAAACTCTGCTGCGAATCGTATCCGCCATAGCCGACGCGGCCGGTGGCGCCGCATTTGAACTGCGCGTGAAAGTCGCGGCTGATGTGAACGATCGGCCCCATCAGGCGCGCCAGCACCGGCCGCAGATTCGATACGAGATGCTCTGCCAGGTCCGCGGGCGTCAAAACACGTGATAATTTCTGCCGCAGTTCTACCGGCAAAACGAGCTCCGCGGCCTTGGGATCCATGATTGTTTCGAGCTCGGTCCGGCTCAATCCGGTGCTCCGCATCAGAACGGGTTTGTAGAGACTCGTAACCTGGTGCTGGAGCCCGCTCAGAATGCAATACCCCTCCGCCTCGTAATGGCGTGCAAAATCATCGAGCGCCGCTCCTTGAAGCGAAGCAAGGTCGAAGATCGGTGGTTGCGGACGTGCAGGCATCAGTTTGACTCATCAGGCACGTCCGAGACCAACCTTACTTAGCTTGCTAACATCTACGCATTAGTGAGTTGGAGTGCAAACCAGGTACCAGTATTCCAAATAGTTGGGATTCGATCTCCTGGATTTGTTCTGCAAGGCGCTGAAAATGCAGGTCATCCCAAGTAATGGCGCCCTTTACCGGGCCAACGCTCCGGACGTCACTGAAGCGCGATTCGCGCGCCCAATGGTAGACCTTCCGGTGATGCCGGCCGACTGTAAAAAGGGTTCTAACTGGCTTGTGAGGAGCAGGTTATAACTCCGGTTCGGGTGTCTATCGATTTTGCTGACCATGAAGTCGTTCACATTCAACTCGCCCTTGGCGTTGCGCGGGAGCTTGGCCACCAGGGTAGGAATGCCGGCGGCGTGAAGGCGCTCGAGAATAAACTGGCGGTCGGCGCGCGCCAGGGGGGAATTGTCGCTGAAATAGGGGAGCATGACGACCGCAAAACGAACGCCGAGGTTCTGAAAACGCCGGGCGAAACTGGTGAGGAGCGCGGCGGTAAGTTCTCGCGCCTGTTCATGGGAGGGGATGCCATTCATTCGATTCGCCAGAGTGTTCGTCAAGGCTTCGAACAGGTTGGAATATTGACCGACAATCCCGCCGGTCCAGAACCGGACCTGCCGCTGGTACTCCACATCTCCGGCACGCAGGGCAAATAAGGGTTTGGAAAACGGATAGACCGTGCCCAACCATCCCTGTGTACAGCGGTTGCGTTCGATTTGAAAATCTCCGAATCCGAAGATCACCGCCGAAACTTGCGAGGGGTGCTGGCGAACTTCCCGCTCTGTAACAAGCAGCGCCTGGTCGGTTCCATATCCCATACAGCCCGCATTCACCACGCGATAATTGGGGAGTTTCTCCTGTAACAGCCAGGGCCAGGTGTCCTGATCGTTGAGACCGTGGCCGAACGTGAAGGAACAACCGGCCGCAATCAATTCGGGCCCGGCCGACACGGGTGGAGGTGTTTTTCGCCGGCCTGATTCAATCGAGTAGACGACGTCGTACTGAAGGACGCCCTGCGCGTCGACAAGACGGTTGCGATACTCGATGGAACCGGGATTCAACACCCAGCCGATTTCCGGATCGGTGCGATGCAAAGAGCGGAAGGTTCTTCGATTGGACGGCTTGCGGATTTCGTTGGCTTCGACAAGGGCCGAGCGGTCGGCCCGTGCGGGCGAGGGGAGAAAAACCCGGGCTGCGACTTCCCCGAGCAGCAGGCAGGTCGTGACAGACCCGATGACCAGAAGAATCTCTTTGGTGCGAATCGATGTCACTGGGTGGTTACCTTGTAGATCCAAAGCCCGTTGGGCGGAAAGTAAAGGCTTTGCGAGCGCCAGGAACTGGCGAGGTTCCAGGCGGGAGCTTGCTTCACGATGGTGGCCTGATATCCGGACTTTTGCAGATATTCCGGAAAACCGCCGAACCAGCGATTGTCCCCGATCCAGTTATGCGTCGTGATGAGCAGGTAGGGAGGCTTCGTCTGTTCGCTCAGGCCCGCTATCTGAATTTCCGGATGCTGCCGTAGCTCGTAGCGCAATTCCCGTTCGGCTCCCCGGGTATATACCGGTAGCCTGCCGTTCTGTTCCCAAGCGCTTAAGAGATCTGCGGGGGTGTATACCGGCTGTCTTTGTGTGTAGAACGCTGGCAGATTGATGCCCCACACGGCCAGGTAGCCACAAGCTGTAACCATACCCAGAATGCGCGTGATGGGATGAGCGTGCAATGCGTAGAATCCGAGTGCCGTAAAAGTCAATAGGAATGGGCTCAGGAAAAGGCTCTGGCGTACCCCACCAAAGGGAAACACGCGCACCAGAGACAGGGCAGCAATAGTTGCGACCGCTGCGGAACCTAATAAAGACAGGTGCCGCATATTGGAACCAAATTTTCCCATGGCGGCCAGGCTCCAACCCAAAATACATAGCAGCACAAGCGGCAGAAGAAAGGCATTCAGCCGTTCCGGCCAGTAGAGTGAAGGGTTGTAGAAGACGTTCAGGTGATAGGTGAGTAGATCGTAAGCATGCAGCAGCAGTTTGGGCACCGAGCGCAGCGAAAGCGTCCCATAATAATCCGCCAGATAGACACGAAAGCCGTACTTTGGGTTCTTGGCATTCAACAAAACTGCGCTCAACAGGATTGCCCCCGCACAAAATGCCGGACGAAGAATTTTCCAGCGTTCCGGCCATGTCTGACGCGACAGATCGGCGGCTGCGCTCCAACACAGAAAGCCCAGAGATATAGCGGGGAGGATCGCCAGGCTGGCATGGACGCATAATGCAATGCTTGTCACAGCGGTATAGAGGGCGATCGCGCGCAAGAGCCGGGGACTATACTTCCACCCTGGCGAAGCCGCACGGAGGATCTGAAAATGCGCCAGCAGAATTGCGGTAGCGAGGCAGGGGGCGGCACCGTACGGGTAGGTCCGCTGCGAGTATTCCAGTTGGACTATCGATACGGCCGCAAAGAGTGCAGCGAAGAGCGCGGGCCAGAAACGATCACCCGGGAAATTCCTCGGTAGCAGGTTGTAGACAAGAAAAAAGAGCAGCAGGACTCCCGCCGCGCTTACCAAAACGGTGGGCATGCGCGCGGTCCCGATGGTGGCCCCAAACGATCGGGAGACAACCCAAATGAGCCCCGGCCACCCCCAGGTGACGGTTGTGTTATCGCGCGTGAAGAGGGCAAAATCGACCACCGACTTGGGGTGATCGCTGTAGACATATTCATTGAACATGTCGGTTTCATCGAGCCACAAGAAGATACGGGAAACATCGTAGGCGCGCAGCAGCAAACCGCCGATAAAGACAACCGCCAATAACCCCCAACGCCAACGACCGGATTTGAACATGGAATGGTTGGGAGCAAGCAATT
Organism: Bryobacteraceae bacterium; assembly: GCA_035516375.1. Classification (GTDB taxonomy): domain Bacteria; phylum Acidobacteriota; class Terriglobia; order Bryobacterales; family Bryobacteraceae; genus PSRJ01. Next base: position 462 of record DATJAK010000103.1, on the reverse strand, counting down.
TTACCTCCGGCTTCAGATAAGCGTTGACTCCATTGGACGGCTTTTTGAGATCCGCTTCAGATTCAAAGACCTATGGGGTTCGCAACTTTCGCACACAATCCCAAAACTTCGGCTGGCGGCGTTTCCGGCTTTAGGGCCGGGTGACCCGCCATACTGTGCACGCCGGTGTGCCCGGCTAAGGCGAAAGCTGAACGAATGGTAAGTCCCGTGCTTGCTCAAGCCAGTTCTCACATTGGCGAAGGGATCCGCTTCTGAGCACCATCCATGAATCTCCCTGCACTCGATCGGGCGCGCATTGCGATTATAGGAGCCGGCCCCACCGGGCTGGGCGCCGCCCATCGCCTGCGCGAGCTCGGCATCGCCAAGTTCACCGTCTTTGAGAAGGAATCGCACGCCGGGGGACTGGCGTCTTCCCATGTCGATCGCGCCGGTTTCACCTGGGACATCGGGGGCCACGTTCAG
>DATJAK010000102.1:0-2132 GCA_035516375.1 Bryobacteraceae bacterium | reverse complement strand
GATTCTTTATGAATCCGACAACACGTGGCGCCAGATCTTCCTCGATGGGCGCGAACTGGGGAACGACTTTCTTCCAGCCTACTTAGGTTATTCCACCGGCAAATGGGATGGCGAAGCCCTGGTCGTCGACACCCGCGGCTTTAACGGGAAGACATGGTTGGATCAGACGGGCAAACCCACGTCGGATGCTCTGCACGTCACCGAACGTTTTCGGCGGACGGACTTCGGGCACATGGAAATTCAAATTACAATCGACGACCCGAAGGTTTATACCAAGCCGTGGCGAGTCAAGGAACAGGTGCGCTTGATGCCGGATAGCGAGATCTTCGAAAGTGCCTGTGAGAACAATCGCGATCTCGAGCACCTGCAAGGGAAATTCAGCAGGTAATTTGCTCCTGTGAGTGCTATACCGTCCCCCTGCACGATGCGAGCTAAATCCCGCTATCCCAGGCGCATAAAGCCGAATCGCCCCTTCCAGTTCTATTACGTCCGGATGACCAGTCCAACTGGCCCGCGCCGCCTGCTCATGGTGATATGGGGGCATGGGGACAGCCGACCTCCTCATCTTCCTCTTCGCCGCGCTGGCAGACGTGGCTGCGCTCATCATGCTGCGGCGCATGCGCAAGCGCGAAAAGATCAACAAGCGTGTCAAACGAAGCCTGGATGACGCGCTCCGCTACCACCGCATCGAATAACGATTAGTACATCTCCGGGTATGCCTCCCGCATTTCGCGGGCCTCCGCCTTGGCCGATTCAATTTGAATCAGCGGCCCTTGCCCCATCCCCGGACAGTATCGGGCCGTCTTGTTCCACTCGCGCCGGCTCTCCACCAGCTCCGGCCAGAACGGAAAGATGCGGCACTGCGTGGGCTTCGCCGGATGAATCGAGCAGCCGTCCTCCCGCAGAAAGTGGCAACTCGTGTCGCGCGGAGTTTTGAGGCGAATTCTCCGGCGCGTGCGGTACACGTACCGACGCTCAAACTCCGCCCCGCTCATGCCCAGAAAAGCCGCTGCCCGCTCCAGGTCTTGCTCGGTCAGATAGACGAACCCCCGTTGCTTGCAGCATTCCGTACAGCCCGGCTGGCATGCGAAGCGTAGCGCTTGTGCCATGCGTCTATTATGCGCGCTGCGCAGCACGCGGTTGCATCCGCCCCGCCGTTTTTTGTACCATCGTCACGGAATCATCAACTAACCCTCTAACTCAATCAGCCGCACGAGTCACCCTCGCTGCGGCTTTTGTGTTTCTTGGGGCCAACGAGGAGCATAGCCAATGAGCCAGACCACCCAACGTGCTGAAGTAACGTTCAAAACCACGGTTTACCGGATTCCCGGCATGGAAGCCGTCGAAACCAGAAAAGACGTCGCGTACCAATCGACCGGCGCCGCCGCTTTGACGATGGATCTTTATCATCCCGCGCGGACCAAGAGCCGGCCCGCGCCTGCCGTCATCATCGTGGCCGGCTATCCCGATCCAGGTTTCGAAAAGACGCTCGGCTGCAAATTCAAAGAGACGGGACCATCCGTCTCCTGGGCCCAGCTCATCGCCGCGTCCGGCGTCGTGGCGGTTACCTATACGAATCGTGAACCGGCAGCGGATCTCGCCGCCCTGCTCGCGCACCTTCGCCAGAACGCCGGCGATCTCGGCATCGACCCGTATCGTATCGGTCTGTGGGCCGGCTCCGGCAACGTGCCGCTCGCGCTGTCGGCTCTCATGCAACCACAAACCCGCGAGTACCTGAAGTGTGCCGTCCTGTGCTACGGCTTAACGCTCGACCTGGAAGGTGGAACCGCCGTCGCCGATGCCGCCAGGATCTTCGGCTTCGCTAATCCGTGCGCCGGCAAATCCATCAGCGATCTGCCCTCCGATGTGCCTCTCTTCATCGCCCGGGCCGGTCAAGACACCATCGCTGGCTTAAACGCCGCCCTCGATCGTTTTCTCGCCCAGGCCGTGGCGGCCAACTTGCCCGTTACCTTCGCCAACCATCCGGATGGCCCCCACGCCTTCGATCTGATGTACGACAGCGAAACCTCGCGCGAGATCATCCGCCAGATCCTGCGCTTCCTCCAGTTCCACCTCGGCGCGGCGTAGCGCCAATCCCGGTGCTACTGCGCGAAGCTATTGAGCACCCTCAA
>DATJAK010000101.1:0-3690 GCA_035516375.1 Bryobacteraceae bacterium | reverse complement strand
CAGCTTCTCCGAATTTCTCGGGCTCGATTTCGTGGTCGGCGCTTTCTTCGGATCGATGCTGCTGAGCCATAATTTGCTGGGCAAGGCCAATTTTGAAGAAATCAGGAAGACGGCTTCGAACGTCACCATGGGCTTTCTGGGGCCGATCTTCTTTGCGGCAATTGGTTTGGAGTTCCAGGCTGCGAGCTTGCGCGATTGGGGCCTGGTGACGGTCGTGCTCGCCGCTTCCTTCGCCGGCAAGATATTGGGCGGCTACATGGGCGGCCGCTTGGCACGGATGGGCAGCGAGGAGAGTTGGGCCCTCGGCATCGGTCTGAATGGCCGCGGCGTGATGGAACTGGTCATCGCCGATATCGCCCTTGCGAACGGCTTCATCGGGCAGGAACTATTCACCATGCTCATCCTGATGGCGGTCGTCACCACCCTGGCCACGCCATCGCTGTTGAAGTGGGCCTATAGCCGGATACCGGAAACGGTGCCGCGGAGGGAGCCGGAAGGGGCTGTCGCTTGAACGCTTCAGCCGATTGTGAAATGCCATGAGCCGCCGGGCAGATAGACTGGCACAAGGCAGAATCGGCACGCGACAACCGGCCGCAACTTCTGCTGGGTTCACACACTCCAATCACACATGCCGACCCAAGCCGAAAAAGGAAATCTCTTCCGCTCGCTGCATTATCGCGACGACGCCTTCATCATTCCCAATCCCTGGGACATAGGCACGGCCCGAATCCTCTCGTACTTAGGTTTTGAGGCGCTGGCCACAACCAGCATGGGACTGGCGTTCTCGCTCGGCAAGCTCGACAACACGTTGAATCGGGAACGGGTCATTGAGCACGTCGCGGCGATTGCGGCGGCTACTGACATTCCCGTCAGCGCCGATCTGGAGAATGGATTTGGCGACGATCCCGAGACCGCGGCAGAGACGATCCGCCTGGCCGCGGCTGCGGGCGCGGTGGGGGGCTCGATTGAGGATGCGACTGAGCGATCCGACGATCCGATTTATGACCTGGAGTTCGCGGCCGAGAGAGTTCGCGCTGCCGTGGAAGCGGCGCGTTCGCTACCTTTCACCTTCACACTCACCGCGCGAGCGGAGAACTACTTGCACGGCCGGCCCAACCTTCGCGACACCATCTCACGCCTGCAGGTCTATCAGGATGCCGGTGCGGACGTTCTCTACGCTCCCGGGCTGAGCACGAAAGAAGATATCGCCGAAGTGGTGCGCTCCGTCGACCGGCCGGTGAACGTGGTGATGGGACTGCGCGGCGTGCAGTTGGGCGTAACCGAACTGTCGCAGATGGGCGTGAAACGCGTCAGTGTCGGCAGCTCTTTGGCTCGTGCGGCCCTGGGAGCTTTTCTGCGCGGCGCGAGAGAGATGCGCGAGAAAGGCACCTTCGATTTCGCGAAGGATGCAGCCGGCACGCAGGAGATCAGTGCGATGCTGGAGTCATAGCGGCTACTGTGCCGCGGATCCGGCACTCACACCTTTCGCGATCCTCTCGCTGACCAGTCGCGCCGCTTTGACCGCGCTTACAACTTTGCCCGAAAAGATGTGAATCTCTCCCGGTGCGGTCTCCTGCACGTACAGCGTCCGTCGGTCCTGCGCGGGATTATTCTCGACCACGCGAATGGTGAAGCGCGATCCCAGATACTCGGCGTCGATCGACGCCGGCACGGCGAGCGCCGCGTCTTTGCGCGTGGCGTCGTGCCGTGTCCACGAGATCGGCTCAAAACACGGCCCATTTAACAGAGCGCGATATTGTTCTGGGACCGGCTCCTCGGGATCGGTCGTGGTCCAGTGATTGGAGTGCTTCGCCGAGCCCCACATCGACAGCTCGGAGCTGCCATAAGCATCGAAAGCCGTGAACGGCCCATCGACAACAACCAGCGAGATGCCTCGCAACTGCCGCGGCAGGCGAATGAGAATCTTCTCCGCCACCTGATACTTCACGGATTGGAACAGCCCGCGCGATGGGCCGAGGCCATAGGTCGCCCAGACTACAAAGTCATATTCAGGCCGCATCGCCGGCGTGAACTCCTGTTGGTGAAAGTGAACGCCCACCGACCAGATCTGCTTCGTCAGCTCATCGCGCAGAATTTCCGGATCATAGATCTGTTCTTCGACCTGGTAGCATTTGTCGATGAAGCCGAAGTTCATCCACTCCGGCCGGCATGGCCTTAGGGGGATGTTGTACTCGGTCATAACGCGCTCGAAAAGCTCAGGCGGTGTCTGTGAGCCTTCATGCGGGATGGCATAGTAATGGCGGTTGTTGCCCACGATGGCCGGCGCAAAGCTCTGCAGAAATTCCGCCCGCGCACCCATCGTTTCCTCGATCGTCTCCGGGCTGCGCGGATAGTGATATCCGGAGTGAATGCGAAATTGGTTGATGCCTGAGGCGGCATTTAGAATGCCGAGCGGATCGAAGAGATGTACGTTGTGCCCCTGCTCAGCCAAACGGATGGCCGTGGTAGCGCCGTAGATGCCCGCGCCGGCGATAGCGATTTTCAGCTTATCTTGCATCATGCTTTGTCGCGAAGTTTCAAGTTTCAAGTTTCGAGTTGACGCCGTACTCGAAACTTGAAACTTGAAACTTGAAACTGCTACTTCCCCAGCGGCGTGTTCGCGGGATTCACCGGCACCAGCATTCCATCGCGAATGTAGTACTCGTATCCCCGCCAGCGAATCACGTTGCGCCCGAAGCTGGCGACCCAAATGACGAACGCCACCGCGTCCCACAGCGGAATCAGCACCATCTTCGGCCAAAGGCCCTTCTGCTTCATCCCGTGGACTCCGATGAGCCAGGTCAGAATGATCCGCAACACCAGGTAGCCGCCGAGATAACCCGCTGCCAGCGGCCACGTAGGATGTACCGCAACCGCGATCAGCGCCCAAATCAGCCCCCAGGTGAAGATCAGCCCGCGATGACCCTGCCGGCGAACCAGTCGCATTACGGTCATCCAACGCACTCGTTTATGGAATAGGTCGTTGAGCGACTTGAAATCGGCCACGGTCTTGACGACATACGGCAACAGCTTGACCTCGCAGCCCTGCGCGGCCACCATGCGGCCCACATTCAGGTCGTCGGCTGGACGGTTCTCCAGCACCTCATATCCGCCAAAACCGGCAATGCGCTGCTTCGTGGTTAGAATCGATTGTCCGAACATGAACTTCACGCCATCGAGTTGCCACGCGACCAGAATGCCGGCGAAGAAATCGGAGATCATGCCGATCGATTGCAGTTCCTGCACAAAGCTGGTCTCCTCCGTCGAGACATATAACGTGGCTGCCCCCCCAACCTTCGGATCACGAAACGCATGCGCGACGGCTCGCAGGTAATCCGGGCCGACACGAATATCGCCATCTGTGATCGACAGGATGTCGTATTTCGCTTCGCTCACCAGCCGCGTCAGCCGCCCCACCTTGTCGTTAATTGCATTGCGTCCGGAACCGAAGATCAGCCGAATCTTGCGCTCGGGGAAATCGGCGGCCAGCTTTTCCAGCACCGGCAGCGCGGGATCGTCAGGATCAACGCAAAAGATAATCTCGTACTCGGGATAGTCCTGCCGGCAAAAGCTGGCGTAATTCTCGTAGGCGTCGTCATCGAGCCCGCGGATGGGTTTGAGGCAACTGATGGGAGGGAAGAAGTCGTTGTTCGGCGGGTTCTCGCGCCAGGCCACGCGGAAGTACCGCGC
>DATJAK010000100.1:0-46218 GCA_035516375.1 Bryobacteraceae bacterium | reverse complement strand
GGGGCTCACGATTCATCCGGACACCGGCGTGGTTTGGGAAAACGAAAACGGGCCGAATGGCGGCGATGAAATCAACATGCTGCTGCCGGGCCGCAACTACGGTTGGCCGGTGGTTAGTTACGGGCGCCAATATCCGGGGCCGCGCGTTTCGGACCACGCGTGGAAAGAGGGGATGGAAGAGCCGTTGGTTGTGTGGCTGCCCTCGATCGGCGTGTCCGGAATGACATTTTACTCCGGCGATCGCTTTCCGGCGTGGAAGGGGAACGCGTTTGTGGGGTCGATGCGGGCCGGAGAGCTGAACTATACCGGGCACTTGGAGCGCGTGGTGTTCAACGAGAAATTCGAAGAACTGCGGCGTGAATCGCTGCTGACCGAGTTGCGGCAGCGAATTCGGGACGTGCGGCAGGGGCCGGATGGGTTGCTGTACGTGCTGACTGAGGAGGAGGATGGGGCGCTGCTGCGGATTGAGCCGGCGCCGTGAATGGGTTTATCCGGTGCAGCGCGCCGGGCAGAAGCGCGGCGGCGGGCCCGAAGGCCCGGCCCCACGGAAGGTTCATCCGCTAACCGGGAACGTTATGGCGGAGGGATGGTCTGGGCCGTGGAGAATCTCCTGGTGGGCTACGACCATGGTATGCGCATCGCCGAGCGGTTCACCGCTGCCGAGATTGCGCGCATAGCGCGGGTGGGCACCGCTCGCGACGATCACGCGGATGCGATGATCGCGGTGAAAGCGATACGCGGTGGGCCAGAAATCGACGCGAGCTTTCCTCTCACTGCCGGCCAGATCCCCGGGACGCAAGCGCCTATAGCCATCGCAGACGTTGGTGGAACGAGAATTGGGCGCCACGTCGCACAGACAGAGGTAGAGATCAGTGTGCTCCGTGTTCGAGCGCAGAAAGATCTCGGCGGAAACGGCGCCGATTACATCCGTGTCCTCTGCGAGCGGCACGGTGGTGAAGACCAGAAGGTCCGGGCGGCGCTCCAATTCGGCCATGTCGCCCGAACCGCTACGGCCTTCAATGGTGGGCCCATGAAACGACGGCGTGGGCTGAGCGGGATCGTAATCGAAGGTGCTTTTGGCTTCCGCGCGGGGTGTGGCGGCCGTCATGACGCCATCGGCGTTGAGATAGTAAGTCCGATCCACGCTGCCTGGAATGGGCCAGGATGGGTATTCGCGCCATTCGTCGCAGCCCATCAAGAAAAGCCGAACGCCGGGCTTCGATCCGGCAGCGCCGGGCTGGCGTGCGGCGATGCCGAACCGTTCCTGAAAGAGCGCGACGCTCTGACGAACGGACTCCGCCGATCCGGGAAGCGCGGCGTGCATCCAGGGACCGATGATGATCCGAACGTCGCGGCCGGCGCGCTGCGCCGCCGTGAAATCCTGTAGCTGCCAGGGGAGAAAGATGTCGTACCAGCCACTGGTCATCACGGTGGCGGGAATGGTTTCGGCGGCTTGGCCGTAATCGATCGGATCCCACCAGGCATCGCCGGGCTCGGCGTGATCCATCCAATCCTGCCACCACGAGATACCTTCCGGTGTCAAAACGCGGTCTGCTTTTCGCAAGGGGAGAGTTGCGATTGCCTGCTGGGGCAAGGCTCTGGTTTTTCGCGCGCTTACTATGGCGGCGAGGACGTTGACGCCGCTGGTCTGGAAGATAGTCAGCATGGTTGCGGTCCAGCCGACGCAGCTCAGCAGCGTGAAGCCGCCGAAGGCGTAGGTGCGGTCGCGGAAGTTGGTGAGCGTGACGTGAAGGCCCAAGGCCTTGACTCGAGGCGCGGCTTTCGAATTCGCAATCGCCCAAGCGGTATTGCCGAGGTAGCTGCCGCCCCAGAGAGCGAGGTCGCCGGTGAACCACGGCTGGCGGGCGATCCATTGCACGGTGTCTTCGCCGTCGTTCTGCTCGTCGAAGAAGGGCCGGAATATCCCTTGCGATCCACTGGTGCCGCGGCAGCTTTGGATCACGACTTGCATTCCCCGCTCGGCGAACAGGGAGGCAAAAAGCCTGAAGATGTGGCCTCTTCCATAGCAGCTGCGAATGAGCACGGTGGGCTGTGGAGCAGCGCGGCGAGAGTAGAGGCGGTCGGCCAGTAACACGGTGCCGTCGCGCATGGGAATGCGCAGGGGCTCGGCCGCGATATCGCGAGCCAGCGGAGCGGGCAGGCGCCAGAGTCTGGCAACCAGGCGGCTGGCGAAACTCATTTGACTCGTTTGGCGACCAGCTCCTCGGTGGCCACGTCGGCCACTTTGCGCGTGAATTTGATTTCGTCACCGGAGAGTTTGCCAGTGTACTCGATGCGCAGCGGCATGCCCTGGAAATTGAGGTTTTCGACGAAAGAGATCTGGTCGCCGTTCACCTTGCCCTCTTGAATCTCGGTGTCGCCGTTGTCCGATTTGGCGCGGCCGGTGAGTTTGTTGCCGTCCACTTTGAAAGTGTAGGTGTATTTCTGGACGCCAACCTGCGTGTCGAACGAAGCGGTCCAAGTTCCGCTGGCATCGGCGCTGAAAGCGGGCACGGCGGCGATGGCGAAAAGGGTCAAGACTAGAAATCTGCTACGTGTCATCCCGGTTACTCCTTGTAGCGAATTATACGTCCATTAGCTCAAGCGCTTGCTCGAGGCTTCGGATGTGGTCGTGCTATTCGGCCGGCGGCCGATGGACGGGCGGGGGCGCCGGTGCGAATGCGAGGGCGCCTGCCCCGCGAGCCGCTGTTCCACCGGGATGAGAGCGTGGCGGCTGAGATTCCAGGGAAGAATGGAGGAACGAAGCCAATTCCGCAGGATCGACGGCAGGCAGTTGGTCCGGAGGTGTGAGGTAGTCCGGCTCGGGGGCGGGCGGGGCGGCGGAAGTGCGGGCCCGTTGTAGGCGCTCCAGTTCGGCGAACGCATCCTTATAAGAGCGCTCGGCGAGCGTGATGCGGCGCTGCAGGCGGCGGAATACTTCGTTGGCGGCCATGAGCGCTTCGCCGAGGGGTACACCTTCGGAGCGGCTGGCGCGTATGGCGTGGTACTCCCAAAGGTGGGCTTCGGCGCGGAAGAGGCGGCGCAGGATCCACTCATTGCGGATGAGTGTATCGACCTGGAAGCGCTCCTCGGGAGTGAGGGGCTGGAAACGGGTGAAGTATTCGTGCTGGAGCTCGGCGAACTCGTTGCTGTCTTCTCCGGTGACGAATTGAGAGTCGGCGTCGAGCCCGGACTTGAGCGCGTTCATGCGGGAGACGGCCTTGCCTTGGGGAGTGCGCGGGCCGGTGGATTGCTGGGCGTTGAGGCGGTTAGCCTCGATCTGACGTTGGGTGGCCATGGGATTTCTCTTGCGTCCACGGTAGCAGTGGCAGAGAGGCGAGACGGGGTGTGGGATGCGGGTGTTGTTGCAGGGGCTAGGGTTGCTGGTGAGGAAGTGCTGGGACTGCGTGGTGACGATGTTACAATTAAGCGGCCTAACAGCAACCATTGTTTCTCGATAATTCCCATGGCTTCTGAGCCAGGAGGGTTGCCTTTACGCAGTACTGAGGTGAGGACTCAAATGAACACGGGGTTTGCAAGATCGCGTGGCAGGAGAATCGGGGCATTCCGCGACTCCAGTCGGCGAACTGGACCAAGGTGAGACGCGCTCTTCCGGGCGGGGTGATGTGGGCCCCATGCTCCGGGCGATCCGAACGGAGCCAGAAACTTCTTACCGTTCCTTGTCCAGGCTGACGGCGTTTGAAACCTTCTCCAAGAATGACACGCGCCCCTTGGCGCGGATGGGACCGGGAAACGCGCTTGGCTCCGCGGACGCGCTCAAAGCCGGTTGCTTGCAGGATCACTCCGGATAGTCCGCTTTTATTCCCTTACAATTCTAGGCTCGGGGATAAACCCGAACTCCTCGAACACCGAAATCCAGGGCTTGCGTCCGGCGAGTGGCGCGTGTTCCGCCCGGGGCTATTCCCAGCGTGATGCGAAGAGCGCAGGTCAAGCACTTAGGTCGTCACTGATTTCGCGACAGCAAACCGAGTGCCCGTTGGTGTTCAGACCCCAAACAGCGGCTCCGGAAAAGAGAAGTCTCGGATCTTTAGCCTGCTCCATTCGCTGTCCTAAATCTCCGGTCATAGGTTTTGTTGCGGGAGACCGATCTCTCGCAAGCGCCCAATCGGGTTTCAAACCAGACTCTGCTTCATTGGCGTTTTTGGCCTCCCCCCGTAGTTTACAGCCGCACCGGCGGGTGTTCCGAACCCAAGTGAGAAGTACAAAACTGCTAGTCGGGCATCGGTATACGCTACGCCTTGGCCCTAAGGTAGAATCTATCCAATCGTTTCATGGAATCTCTTCACGGCGGAACCAAGGCGAGGCCCCAGCCACAACAGACGCTGTACCGTTTTGCGAATTTCACACTGAACCCGCGTGGCGGCACTATCCACCGCGCTGAGAATGAAATCGAACTCCGCTCCAAGTCGTTTGAGGTTCTGTGCTACATCGTTGAGCATCACGGCCGCTTAGTTACGCGTGAGGAGTTAATGCAGGCCATTTGGCCTGACGTTGCCGTCAACGATGAATCCCTCACCCGCTGCGTCGCCGATATCCGCAAGGCTCTCTGTGATGAGCAACAGCAGCTCATTCGCACCGTGCCGCGCCGGGGCTACATTTTTGCGGCTCAGGTAACCACTCCAGTGCTGGAGTTTCCACAGACGCCGAAACCCGAAACCCTGCCTGCAGTGCGGCATTCCCGCGCGGCTTTCTATCAGCTCTACACAGTGCTGATGGGACTTGCCGCGGTTTTAATTATCATCCTATCGGCGGTTTCGATTGGGAAGGGCATCTGGAGCACGCCGGATACTAAAGCTCCCCTCCGGGCCGTCCCACTAATTACCTTGCCGGGAGTGTCCCGCTATCCGTCCTTCTCTCCCGATGGCGATCGAGTGGCCTTCACCTGGACGGGTCCGAATCAAGACAACCCCGACGTCTACGTTCAGCAGATCGGCGTTGGTGCGCCGCTCCGCCTGACGACCGATCCGGCCAACGATTACAGTCCGGTTTGGTCGCCCGATGGCCGCTGGATCGCCTTTCTGCGCCGCAGCCCAAGAGACCCAGGCAAGAGTGAAGTACGGCTGGTGCCGCCGCCCGGTGGACCCGAGCGCCAGCTATCGGAAATCTATGTTCCCAATACCTATTTTCTGATTCCGCCGTACCTCGCCTGGTGTCCCGACAGCAGTTGCCTGATCCTCACCGACTCACCGGGCAAAGACCAGCCGGCCGCATTGTTCGTTCTGTCGCTCGACACCGGGGAGAAGCGGCAGTTGACGCATCCGCAAGCTCCGGCGCTGGGCGATGCGCACCCGGCCATCTCGCCCGACGGCCGCTGGCTCGTGTTCCGGCATCAACCCAATGGATCACGAATCGGGGAACTGTACGGTCTTCGGCTCCGCGCAGGTGTTGCAGGCGATAGCGAGCCGGAGCGCCTGACTGCTGCGGCGATGGATGCCGGGTATCCGGCATGGGTCCCCGGCAGCAAGCAGATCCTGTTCGCCACCGAGACCAGCGAAGTTCACGGAAATCTGTGGAGGCTTACCATTTCTGGCTCCGGCGCCCCGGAACGCCTGCCCTTCGTCGGCGAGGATGGGCTTATGCCCGTGGTTTCGAACCTTCAACCACGGCGGCCGCTTCGTCTAGCCTATGTGCGCAGCTTCCAGGACTCCAACATCTGGCGCGTCGAAACTTCCGCTCCGGGTGTGCCAGCATCCACCCGGCCGGTGATGGCCGTCTCCTCATCCAGAAGAGATTCGACGCCCCAAGTGTCACCGGACGGCCACCGTCTGGCGTTTGCGTCTGATCGATCAGGGGCATGGGAAATCTGGGTCTCCGACACGGTTGGCTCGAACGCCATCCAGTTGACCTCTTTGGGCACCACCGCGGGTGCCCCCAGCTGGTCTCCCGACGGTCAGCGGATCGTGTTCCAGGCCAGTCGGGACGGCCAGGGAGAGGTCTATGTGATCCCTTCCGCGGGCGGAAAGGCTCGAAACGTTACCGCACATCCTGCGAACGACGTGCGGCCCAGCTTTTCTCACGATGGAAGGTGGATCTACTTCACTTCAACCCGATCAGGAAACCGCCAGATATGGCGGATGCCCACGTCGGGCGGAGACCCCGTGCAGATCACATCCAACGGCGCCTTCGCAGGATTCGAATCTCCCGATGGCGCGTATGTCTATTACAACCAGTCGATGGACGCCCCTAGCGCCTTATGGCGGGTACCGACGTCCGGCGGCGCCCCAGTAAAAGTCCTGGATGGAGTCGTTCGCGGCGCATTTGCGGTACTCGATCGAGGCATTTATTACATTGCCCGGGCGCCCGCCGACGGAGGTCTGCTATCTCTCGACCGGCCCGCCGGCGATGCCCGGCTCCAGTACTTCGACTTCGCGACACACAAAACGACTTCGGTGGTCCACGACCTGGGCAACGTGTTCCTTGGCCTGACCGCTTCTCCGGACGGGCGCACCATGTTCTACTCGCGAGTCGATTCGTCGCTGGACGACCTGATGCTGGTAGAGAACTTCCGCTGAAGCAACCGTCAGTTGCTGCGAAACTCCAGCCTGGTCGCGGTTGAAATGATCACATCCCCTTTGTCGGTGGCAATCATGGTAATCTGCCGCCCATCCGGCGAGACCACCAGGTTGTAGTGCCCGTCGGGAGCAGGCGCGAAGTTGAGCGTCAGGCTGCCCGTGCAGTCCCGATTAACGGTGTATGTCCCGGTGCCTGCGACTGGCGGCGTCACATTTAGCGGCGGGTTTGCGGTAGCAATGGTCACGGTCGCGGCTGGGGATTGAAAATGTCCGGACCCGTCGAAAACATAGATTCCCATGGTCGCGACGGGTCCTGTGATTGCCCCCCAAACCGGGCTGCCCGCTGTTCCCGTCAGGGTAAACACGTAAGCGCCGTTCAAAGTCGAATTCCGGATGATACATTCCTGCGATTGCGCCGAGAGCACCGCCGGCGCCAAGGCGAAGGTTAGCAAAAAGAGGCTCTTCATTTTCTCTCCAAAGTGGGAAGTGTCCCGCCATCGAGCGTGCCTCGTTGTTACTGGAAGAATCCTGAAACCAACCTGAAAAAAGCTTAAAAATCCTGAATTGCGTCAATGAACTCTGCAAAACGTCCCCGATTGAGGCTCAAACGCTGCTTCCTGACGCACGAGCATCGTATTGGAGGCGGATCGTTGGCCGTGGCCAATCCGACCGTGCTCCGCCCACTACCTGGGCGATCCTGCGGTTGGGCTGCGCGAACGCGACCCGCCGCAGATAGCGGCGCTCGCGTCTCGGAACGTCTCCCGATGCTTCGGGCGGTCGGCGAACGGGACAAAGAGCGGGCAGTTCACGGGGGCTGTCTATGAGTTGCGCGTCATCCATGCCGGGCTGCTCCTGGGCTGGCGTGCCAGATGTACGATATTGGAATTGGAGTGGTCAAATGGGCAGCGTACAAATCGAGCAGAAGAGCTATGAGATGCCCCCGAGGGAGGGGATCAGCATCGCACATTTTCTCACCGTCGCCGACATCGAGCGATCGGCTCGCTACTACGAAAAGGTCTTCGGCGCTCGCATACTGAGCTTGGGTGACGGCAACGCGCCTGGGTACCTTCAGCTTGCGAATATCTGGATGATTCTGAACGTTGGAGGCGGGCCGACTCCGGATAAGCCGACGGTAACGCTTAGCGTCCCCGACCCGAATCACATCAACAGCTTCATGAATTTCCGCGTTGCGGATATTCAAGCGTGCTATGAATTATGGAAAAGTCGAGGAGCGAAGTTCATCACGGAGCCGATCCCCAAATACGGCGAGACGCGCTGCTACATCCGCGATCCTGACGGATATATTATCGAGGTAGGACAGAGCACCGACCTCACGTACGGCTGACGCTCGGCCCGGAAAAAGCATTTTCATAGTCCCCGAGCGAGTCGCCCACTCGGAGAGTTCTGAACGAGGTTCAGTCCCCTGAAGTCCGCCACGGCAACTGAACCGTTCCACAAGCTTGCGTAACCGACGGTTTGAGTAGATGCCGGATGTGACTTCTACTTCGCGCGCTTGGCAATCTTCGACCGGTAACAATGTGCCGCGCATTGCCGCGAACCGGTCGAGCTCGGCGAACATCGCTGAAGTTTCGTCCGCGCGAGATCTTCGTACCGGACGATCGATCATCGGCTTGGCTCGCAGCCGTGACGGATTCCGGTTGGCAGCCGACGCGCAGCTGTTTCTGGTCCCTGCCCCGGGAGGGAGCATTCGCGGACGATGAAGAGTTCGGCGTGGAGGATCCGCGGGAGATGACTGGCTATGTCCACAACGTCATGTTCACGTGCGTCGTGGTTCCGCTTTCATTCCAGTCCGGGCATTTAGTCCTTGCATCTCAGCCGATATAGTGCAAGCATTAAGTGTAGTTTGACAGTCCCGCCAATTCAGGCTTTCCTGCCCGTATTTGCTGCTCTGCAAATTTCAGAAAGAAGAATCAAGTGAAGAATATTTTTGTAGGTAACCTCAGTTTCGACGCAACGGAAAGCGCCATTCGAAGCATGTTTGAGGCGTATGGCGCGGTTGACCGGGTAAACATCGTTACCGACCGGGACACGGGACGGGCCCGAGGGTTTGGTTTTGTGGAAATGGGCAACGACGGCGAGGGCGAGAAAGCCATTGCCGCTCTCAATGGGCGTGACATGGACGGCCGGGCGCTGAACGTCAATGAAGCCCGGCCCAAAGAAAATCGCGGTGGCGGCGGTGGAGGATACCGCAGCAACGGCGGCGGCCAGCGGCAGAACCGCTGGTAACTGCCGGAGGAGTTGCGCCGGCCCTTTAGAGCCGCACCAATGGCTGCAGCGGAGCGTTGAGCAAATGGGTCGCGCTCCGCTCGGCCTTCATATAGCTGTACGGGTCATGGTTCAGACCGCCTGCCGGTAAGCAGTCCCATAGCGTCCCCAGATCCCTGCGTACCAAGTCCGCGTAGAATTCCGGGAGTTCACCAGATTCCTGCTCAAAATACGGCGAGAACTGCCTGTCGGTATCAAGGCGCAGGCGGATTTCCTTGTAGTATTTCAGCCGGCCATATCCTTCCGTGGAGACCGCCCTCACAAAGTTCAGCCACCGGGAGGTCATTCCTTTCGTCGCGCGAAAACGGCGACCAAGACTTCGCGCGCTAAAAGAGTAACGTGTCAGCTCGATGACGTGATCGTAGAAGGGTCTCCAACTATAATTGCGTGGTCTGACGTTCATCGCCTGATTGTTGTTCAGGAAGTGGAAGGGGAACGCCAGTACACGATTTTCCATTTGGTAATCCAGGTTGAGCGCCGCGGCCCGGCCAAACGCCGTCAACAACGAATATCCGGGAAATGCGCCGGGCGTCAGATCCAGAAACCTCTTGGTTAGTTCGAAAGGCTCCTCTCCGTCGTCGGAATCGAGCCCAAGGACGAAGTTGGTCTGGACGTACGGGATGTATTTCAGTATCAGGTTTACGTGCTCGGATACCTGGCGGACTTTGCGCATCCCCTGCAACGCGCCGGTCTTCGACTTGCCTCCCAAATCGAACCATGACTCGATGCCCGGCAACAACGCTTTGAAGCCGTTGTGTTTGAGTCTTTTCAAATGGGGTTCGGAAAGCAGAGACAAACTGCTTTCGGCGGCGAAGTCGATGGATCCCGGTGGGACAGCCTCCTCGATCATGTCGAGATAGTCGTCGAACCGGACGCCGAAGTTAGGATCGTGCCACGCGACCAGCGGCCGTCGGAACTGCTCGCGCAGGAATCCCAGATCCTCTCGCAGTTGGCCGAAATCCATGGGCTGATAGGGAACCTTCGCATCTATGCAGAAGCTGCAGGTGTATGGACACCCCAGGCTGCCGACGATCGGAACCATTTTGAGGACCGGCGTTTTCTTGAGCGTCGGCTCAATGAACTCCCAGCGTTCCTGCACCCCCGGGAGCGTTAACGGCTGGCGCTCGGCGGAGATGTGCACGCCAACTGGCCGATGTTGCGAGCAGTCCTGCAAGACATCGAGCAAGGTCCCCCGGTCGGTGAAGCCAAGCACGTAATCGAAGTAATTTGCAGCGTCTTCGGGGTAGCATCTGGCATGAGGCCCTCCGAGAACCGTAATCGCCCCCCTCGCGCGGAAGAGGTTGCTTAGGGCATAAGCGGTGTGAGCGGCCTCGGTGAAGGCGCCGATGAAAAGCAGATCGAGAGTATCTGGTAACTCTTCTAGCAGGTCTTCAAAGCCGGTGTAGCAAACGAAGGTGACATCGTGCCCCTGCTGCCGACACCAAACGCCAATTACCTGAGGCATAATGCTGGCGAGATTGGCATTCATGATGCGAGCGTACAGCGCTCGCGTAGGGCCTTTGGAGACGATGTCGATGATACCAATGCTGAGTCTTTGCATGTGTGATTTAGGATTGGACTCTGGGCTTCCGGCCGATCGTTCCGTCGGCTCGGGCACCCCGGATCATCGCCTCGGGACGCCCGTTGGTTTCTAAATGCTGCACATGTCCTTATGGTTGGAGACCGCGCTCCATCTTCGGCAAGGCCGATCTATTAGGTTGCAGTTGATGCACCCTGACTCTATCATTTTTTTGGGCGGCAGAGTTCAGAAGACCGGTCCGCTGCTCGCCGCGAGCAGTTCGCGGAAAACCGAGCCCGCCGAGGGTTCGCACGTGAGTGGCATCGCCGCTGAGCGCCGGATTTTTGAGGAACTCCTCCAGCCCCGGCTCTACCTCAGACGGCCGTTCCGGCTCCGGTTCGACAAAATCAAACCTCTTGAGGTGTACTAAGGCGAGGTTGCGGTTTAGAAGTCATCGCAGACTTGATCGGCAAAGGAAAGCACATCCGCACGGTTGCGGCGCCGGTTTGGGTGAGGCGATCCGTTGATACATCTGCACCGAAATCAAGGGGCGGCACGGTTTTCCGGCCGGTAAACGCATGGGTAGACTCTGGGGCGATGGGATCACGCCTTTGCTCGGAGATAGTAAGCGGAAACCTAGAATACAGCCTGCTGCGGCCGAAGTCGGCTCGCTCGTCTACTTTTTCGCCTCAGACGAGGCCGTTGCAATCACAGGTCCGGCGTTCCCGATCGATGGCGGCACGCTGGCCTGATCGGCCACGTTCTCCGGTATCACCAGATCGGTGCACATGAGCCGCAAAACCTGAGCCGCGTCGAGCGGCAGCCCGACAATCCTGGCATCGCGGCCCGCACCAAGGACCTCCGTGAGCAGGTCCTTCTTGAGGGCAATCCATCCGCCTGGCGTTTCGTAACTGACAAGGAAATGCCCTTCTCGCCGCCCCGCCAGTAGTTGCGCCCGGTCAAAAGGCTCAGCCTTGTGGGCCGCCACAATCTGCCTGTCCGAAGAGTGGAAGTACCGGGCGGGCAGTTCCGGAATCACGGACGCCTTCGAATCAGGCTTCTCTAAATCAAATTCGGGGTCGTCCCCGGACACGATATACAGGCGCCCGGTTGTTGAACCGTCGCATGGCGCGCCATTTGAATCGCGCGGCTTTGCCAGTGACGCCTCGCTGAGCTCGCTCTCGAGGCGGTGGTAAACGTCTTCGGCGAACTGTTGCGGGTAGTCGTACAACCGTTGAACTTCGGGGTCGATGTGGGGCAATTTCCGCCAGCCGTTCACCCAGGCGAGCTTTGCCGCGCTGGTGTCCCGATCATCAAAGACATCCTCGAGGCTGAATCGCGTTTCGGCATCGTGCTGCAAGGCTTTGAGCGCCATGTGCTCGATGAGATGGGATGGCAACCCGAATATGACTCCGTATGGAGAACAGCCCCCGTCAACCGGCCTGAAGCGCGGGAAATCGTCACGCAACGACTTGATCAATCGGTCAATCAGTGCACGGTACTCTTTTAGCAGCTGCACATGTCGCTGTCCCGCGGGCGAATAAACGACATGGCCCTCGCCAGCTTCCTCCATTGCCCTCGGGGCGATGAAAACGTGCTCGATCATGCTGTAAGCGCTCAACAGGTCGACGCGATTCAGAAACAGCTCGGGATCGGCAGATATGCCCTGACAGATGGCTCCTGCCATGTCGAGCCGCATTCGCTCATCGCCGCTCTCGAATGCGCAGTCATAGGCTTTGAGCAGCTCCACGAGACCTTGAACCAGCAGTGCGAAATCGAGCGCATTAGAGGTACGCGTGCGAAGAACGACGCTATGCTCGTTGATAGACACGCCTTCCTTCGTGCAGTAGTAACGAATCTGTGAGGTCAGATGGCCGCCAATCATTCGAACATGGGCCTTCCGGATTTCGAGCGCGTCCGCTTTCTGAAGCGTTTCTGTGATGTGCTGGGCGACCTCGAAATAGGGCGCCAACTCATCGGTAATGGAGCTCTGCGCCAATGGAATCAGCCAGCGCGCATCGCGCACGATCACGGGCTGATTGGCTGGTGAGCTTCTCCAGAGCTCATCGAGCAGGCCTTGAATTTCGGCGAGCCGCCCGGTGGCGCTGCTGTCCGGGCCCTCGCCGTTCGGGCACGCAACCCAGAGGCGGATGCTCAGAAACAGGAGACACCGGATTACATACAAGTTGAACAGCGTGTGCGCGTAGTGCATGCGGCCGTTGCGACCCGGCCACCGCGTCTGCTGCCAGCAATGAAAGCCGCGAATCATCATCTCGGCCGGATGGATCAGGTCGTTATGCAGATCCTGAACCTGACGAGGTCTGAATCCCCCGGCCCAATGCGCTTCTTCCAGTTGGCCCCTGAGACGAGTTTGGCTGGCGGTGACCGCAGTGCGTGCAAAGAAGCAATCCTCGAAATGGCGTGACAAAAGAGAGTGGTCCCGCAGGTACCGGATCGGCTTTCGCTGGGCGTTCAGAACGGCCTCTATGCTCTCGACGATATCTTCACGATTCGTCAGAAACAGTCGCAGCAGTTCGACGTTTGCCTGAAACGGCACCTGGCCAAGCCGCTTCCCGGTCACGATACGCCCCGCGATAGATCTGCACCCATTCCAGAGAGAGTATAACGAGGGATTGAGCGGGATGGGGGCGTGGAAGGGCCGGCGTATCGGCTCCAAGAGGAACAAGACCGCGGCTACACCAGCGCGGTGGTGATTGCTCAATTGGCTTATTGGGTGCGCACCAAGGAGGGACGGCAGCACCAGGCGTTACAGGCCTGGCTGACGCGGCTGGTGGCATCTCTTCAAGGACGAATTCATGGGTTTAACGGGTCCGTTGCCCAGGTGTGGGCGAGCAGGAGCGGCTGCTGGACAAAGCGGGACAGCGTATGCCCGTCGAAGACAGCTATATCGCGGCGACTGCCCGGCGACATGGGTTGACGATCGCGACGGGCAACGATCGGGACTTCCGGCGTCCAGGACTCAAGGTATTCAATCCGTTCCAAGAGCTTGCGTAGCCGGACGGTTTGAGTCGATGCCGGACTTCTACTTCGCGCGCTTGGCGAACCACAGGCGCGAATCGCCAAGGCCGAATGTGGCGGAGCCGTCCATGGCGGGGCCATCCACGGTGGCACGGACTTTGATCTGCTTGTCGCCGTCTTTGACACTGACGCGGAAGAAGGCGCCTTCGACGGCGCCGGAGACTGGCAATTCGCCGTGTTGGCCTTTCGCGGTGCCGGTGACCATGGCACCGTTTTGTTGAATGGTCCACTCCTCAGTGACCGGGCCGCCGGGCATGCGGATGGTGACGTTCCACTTTCCCGCCACGTTGGCGGGCGGGGCGGCAAGAGCGAAGACCGCCGTTAGCAGCAAGACGATGAGGGCTCGCTTCATTTCTTCGCATCCTTCTTCGGCGCGGTTTTGGCCGCGGCATCTTCGCAGCGGTAGCCGCAGAGTTTTTGGATATCGGGATCGCTGATGTTGGGCGGGACGAGGTGCTCTTTGAAGTTAGCAGTGCAGATGGTTTCGAGCAGCTCTTCGCCAGAATCGGCGTGCTGCACGCGGCGCGGCGTGATCACCCAGGGCTTGGTGAAGGCGACGGGGTCGTCCACGGTTGCTTCGTAGGTCAGCACATCTCCGTTGCGTGTCCATCGCTCGACCACATGCATTTTGTCGCTGTGAAGGGAGGTGTACATGGTGCGGCCAATGGCGCCACCGCCGCCGACCCACGTCTCGTCATTGAAGCCAACCACGTCCGTGACCAGGGTGTCGCCTTCCCAGTGGCCGATGGAGTGGCCGAAGAAGGTGGTTTCGAGGTCTTTCGGGTGCGGGCGGCCGTCGGTGTAGATCAAACGGAAGGTGGAGTACGGAGCAGACTCGTACAGGATGGTTGTGACCTGCGGCGTTTCGACGATGTGGATTCCATTGACGCCGGCGCGCGGCGTTCCGAGTGGCTTGCAGTCCTGGACCGGATCGAGGATGGTGGTGCCGCCGAATTCGGTGGCGGCGATTTTCTTAACCTTCGCCATGTATTCGGCGTTGTAGGGCGGCTGGTTCGGGGCCTGGCAATCGTCGCTCTGGCAGATGCGGCCGGCGCCGCTCTCGGAGTTGTACTCGGTGGACGGGTCGTAGATGATGGAGCCGTCGGAATCGCGCTCGAAGACGCCGCCGGCAAAGCCGAAGCCCGCGGGAGATTTCTTGGCAGGCGCACCGGGGGCTCGCGCGGCGCCGTTCCAGAAGCCGTTGAGATCGGGGTGGCCATCGGGCAGGCGCGGGGTGGTCTTGCCGTCTGCCGAACATCCGATGCAGCCGGGTTTGGCGTTCGAGGCTTCGGTACGCGGGGCATTTGCGCAGGAAGCAAGCAGGGTAATGCCGAGGAGCGATGCGATCGCGGCGCTTATCGGAAAACGGTTAGCCATATCACTCGGCTCCATTCCGATAGACAAAGACGTGTCCATCGGCGTACTTGATCATCTTCATCCAACCGAGGAGCTGGGTGCCATCTTTCGCCGGCGCGCCGGTGATGGTTACGGTTTCTCCAATTTTGAAATCGGATTTGCGGATGCCAGCTCGGTGCAGCATATTAGGGGGACCGCTCGCGAAGGTGTAGTGCTGGATTTTGCCATCGGGTCCTTTGGAGTCGAGATAGATCTGGATGTGGGGATTGGTCCATTCGACCTGGGTGAGCACACCTTTCACGACGATGGTTCTGCTGCCGTCGAACTCGGCGGTGAAGGCGTGGTGCGCCAGCGCGGGGACGGCGAGGGCGAGCGCACTGAGGAACGACAGCAGGCAGGATTTCTTCACGAGACCTCCTTCGCGACAACAGAGTATATATCAAGGTATGCGCGGGCGGGTTCGAGTGGGGCGTGATGGTGTCCGAATGGCGTCGAATTTGGGGGCGGACGGTTCTTTACAAATCTTTAGATTGCGCGGTACGGTCGATTGTTCATGCTAGTTATTGTGCGAACTGTTGTGTTGTGGCTGGTGCTGGCGGCGTCCATGCAAGCGCAAAAGCTGGATGGATCGACGCGGGCCGACTGGCCGCACTACGGAGGCACACAGGCTGCGTGGCGCTACAGCGCGCTGGATCAGATCAACGTGTCGAACGTCCGGCGCCTGGCTCCGGCGTGGATTTTCCAAACCGGCGATGCCGCCGATGGGCTGCAATCTACTCCGCTGGTGATCGATGGCGTGATGTATGTGATCACGCCGCACACACAGGTGTTTGCGCTCGATGCGGCTACCCCTCGCCGAAGGACATGGCGATGGCGATGGAGATGATCAACAAGGCCGAGCGGCCGGTGCTGGTGGCGGGACACGGCGTATTTCATCGCAAGGCATGGGAAGCGCTGGCAAAGGCGGCGGAGAAAAACGAATTCGCGGTGGCGCCTTCGGGGCCGATGCGCGGGCACTTTCCGGATGAACACCGGCTCTCGACCAGTCTTTCGGTGGACGCGCTGGCGAATGCGGACCTGGTGGTGTTCGTGGGGCAGTACAGCATGCCGTCGAAGAACGAATATCGCATCAACCCCAGCGCAAAGGCGATTCGCGTGAATCCGATTCCGGATGATTTGGGAAGGAACTGGCCGCTCGATCTGGGAATCGTGGCGGACGAAGCTGCATTCCTCGAGAACCTGGCCGATGGCCTGCCGCGGAAGAAGCGGGATACGTGGGTGGACGAGATCGCGGCTGCCCGG
This sequence comes from Bryobacteraceae bacterium, assembly GCA_035516375.1. Lineage (GTDB taxonomy): Bacteria > Acidobacteriota > Terriglobia > Bryobacterales > Bryobacteraceae > PSRJ01. Next base: position 30,183 of record DATJAK010000100.1, on the reverse strand, counting down.
CAGAAATTCGAAAAGAAGCTGGAGGAGAACTACCAACTCGGCGTGAAGCACAGCCACAGCACCGGCGTGCTGCACCAGGAAGTGCTGTGCAAGGAGGTGTACGATTTTCTGAACAACGGCGACATCGATCCGAAGCAGACGGTGACAGCGTGGGGCGGGTGGACCATCGGCAACTGCGCGGTGGCTTCGGGCATATCGGCCGGGCCAGGAGATTAACGTACCATATCAATACATGGCAATTGGTCCGGACGTGGCGATGGCGGTTGGCGCAGGCGCCGCCGTGCAGCTCGGAGTCGGGCCGCAAGCCGCGTACAAGGGCGCGCCGGTCCTGGTGGTGACCAGTGACGCCGGCATGGCATACAGCCTTTTGGAACTGGACACGGCAGCCAAATACAAAATCCCGCAGATCTGCGTCGTGTTCAACAACAACTGCTGGGGCATGTGGCCGAGCGCAGTGGGCCAGCCGCGCGCGATGCACATGTACCTGTTCCAGGAGAATCTGCGGTATGACAAGATGGCAGAAGGCTTGGGAGCGGCCGGCGAGTACGTGAGCACGCAGGAGGAGTTCCGGGAGGCTCTCAAACGCGCTTACAAAACGGCGTCGAAGGAGCGGCTCTCGACGCTGCTCAACGTTCAGGCGATCAAAGAATTTACCGCTTCGGCAGAGTACCCGCCGGGAAATTATGTAAACCCCGAGCCGAGTATCGGGGGATTAGCACACTAACAAGAGAGGGGATTTTCGAGATGAAACTATTCGCGATTGCATTGCTTCTCGTCAGCGCGGCCTTTGCCGCGGATGTCGATGGAAAATGGGCGGGCACGATGAATACGCCGAACGGAGACGTTCCGGTCGGCTTCACGTTCAAAGCCGATGGAGCCAAGCTGGACGGCACGACCGTGGGTCCCGACGGCAAGGACACAAAGATCGACAATGGCAAAGTTGACGGCAGCAACATTTCTTTTTCGGTAACAATCGACTTTCAGGGGATGCCGATTACGCTTAACTACAAAGGCGCCGTGGCGAAAGACGAGATCAAGTTCATGATCGACGTCTTCGGGATGCCTTTCGACCTGACGGTGAAACGCGCGAGTTGATTCCGAAAACGAAGACGTGGTTCTAGCCGGATGTCACCGAGCGAAGGGCAGATTGCGTTTGGGCCATTTTGCCTGGATGTCGCGGACTGCCGGGTCCTGCGCAACGGAACGGACCTGAAGCTGCGCCCGCAGGCGGTGCGCGTACTCAAGGCTCTGCTGCAGCGGGTGGGGCAACCGGTAGAGTACGAAGAGCTTCTGAAAGAGGCCTGGGGGCCGACCTTCGTTTCACGGCACACGGTTGCCACCACGGTCAGCGAAATCCGAAAAGCGCTCGACGAGTACGGCTCCTGGATCGGCTATCGGCCGCGAGTCGGCTATTCTCTGAACGTCCCGCGGTCGGATGAGCCGATCCGAACGGGATGGCACGTTTCGGAACGGCGCACGCGGGAAGGCCTGGAAAAAGCGCTCGCCTCCTTCCAACGCGCCGCGTTAGATGATCCGGCGGATCACCGCGCATACGAGGGCATCTCGCGGATGTTTCTCATGTTGGGAATGTACGGCGCGCGGCCGCCACGCGAGATGTATGCGGAGTTCCTGGAAGCGCAGAGCCATGCGATCGCTCTTTCCGGTTTGACACCGGAACTCAGAGCAGATCGGGCGCATGCCTTGCATCTGTTCGAAAGGAAGTGGGAGGAAGCGGAAACCGAACTGCTGCAGGCCGACAAGGAAAGGCCGAGCGCCACCATCTACGTCCGCCTGATTCTGCTGTACGCGGCGCGGGGCCGCTTCGAGCAGGCGCTACAGGCCCTCGAAAGGGCCTATGCTACGGACCGCTTTTGGCCCACGCTGCCAGCGAACGAGGTGTTCTTGTGGTTCTCGCGGCGGGATTATGATTTCGCCATTGCGCGCGGAAAAGAGGGCTTGGATTTGCAGCCGTATCTCCACCTGGGCCGATCGTATTATGCGCAGGCCCTGGAGTTCTCGGGGCGAATCGACGAAGCTCTGGCCGAATACCGGCTGGCTTACACGTTAGCTCCCGATCTGCCATGGCTCGCGGCGCTCGAAGCGGGGTGCCTGGCACGGACCGGCAAGCACGCCGACGCGACGCGCATGTGGGAGCAACTGGAATGCCGGCGGGCAAACGAGTATGTGGATGCGTATTACATGACACCCATCCTCGAAGGTCTGGGGCGGCGGGAAGAAGCGCTGCGCGAGTTGGAGCGCGCGCTGGAGGAGAACTCCAGCGTGTTGTATATGATCGACGTCGATCCCAAAATGGATCCGCTCCGCTCTGACAGGCGCTTCGAGCGACTGCGACACGCGGTGTTCGCCAACCGATAGTGGTCCAAATAGCGTCGAAAAGGCGCCCGACTCCCGGCCGCCACAGGCCCTGGCAAATATACTAGTGTAGTGCGTCATACAGAATGCAGTTCAACTCTGTGGGGCAGACGCACAGCGGCGCAAAGGCGCGCTTCGCACGCCGGGGCAGACCGCGAAAGACGACGGTCTGCCCCACGGAAGGCAGCGAAATGCGCGTTGTTATTTGTGACGCAGACCACGGAGCGGGCCTGAGTCATGGCCGGAGTTTTAGCAGGGATTCGCATACTGGACTTGAGCACGATTGTCGCCGGGCCGGCGACCAGCATGATCCTGGCGGACCTGGGCGCCGACATCATCAAGGTGGAACGTCCGGGTTGCGGCGAAGATGGGCGGGCGATGGGACCGTATCGCGGGCCGTGGGGCGCCTACTTTACGGTGTTGAATCGCGGCAAGCGTTCAATCGCGGTCGATATCCGTAAACCAGCGGGGCGCGAGGCGGTGCTGCGCGTGGCTGCGACTGCCGACGTCTTCCTGGAGAATTTCCGCGGCGGGAAAGCAGTGGAGTTCGGGCTGGATGAGGCCAGCGTGCGCGCGCGTAAACCCGACATCATCTATGCCTCGCTCTCGGCTTACGGCGCTAGTGGACCGGACTACCGGCGGCCGGGCTACGATGCGATTCTGCAGGCGCGCACGGGGATTATGAGCGTCACGGGAAATGGCGAGGAGATGCCCATCCGCTCGGGGGTCTCGATTCTCGATATGGGCACGGGCGTGTGGACGGCACTGGGAGTGGTGGCAGCACTGCTGGAGCGGCAGCGTTCCGGCATAGGGCAGCGCGTGGACACGTCGCTCTTTGAGAGCGGCGTGATGCTGATGTCGTACCACTTGCTCTACCGGCAATTCGCGGGAGTCAATCCGAAACCGCAGGGATCGAAGCATACGGCGTTCGCGCCCTACGGCGCCTATCGGGCAGCCGATGGAGCGATCATGATCGGAATCTCCAGCGACAAAGCGTTCCGCCGCCTGGCTGAGGCTTTGTCGAAACCGGAGTGGGCCGACGATCCCCGGTTTCGCACCAATCAGGATCGCGTGCGGAACACGCCGGAGCTCGATCGCTGCATGGCGGAGGTGCTCGGAACCAAACCGGTTTCGCACTGGAGCGAGGTGCTCGACCGGTACGATGTAGCCAACGATCCGGTGCAGGCTCCGGATGAAGTGATGGCCGACCGGCAAGTGGCGGCGCTCGAACAACTCGAAGAGATCGAACTTGCGGGGCACCCAGGCGCATTACTGCCGCGGCTGCCCATCGGCCTCTCCGCCACGCCTGCGGCTATCCAGGGGCCGCCGCCGAGGCTCGGCGCACATACCATGGCCATTCTCCGGGAGGCTGGGTTCGCCGATTGCGAAATTGCGGAACTGCTCCGCGACCAAGTGTGCGAGGCGGCATCCGAATGAGTTACGGGCGGTATTTCGATGAGCTGAATCCTGGAGAAAGCTTCCGGCACTGGCCGGGCCGTACCGTCAATGAGTACGATGATACGCTGCTGAGCCTGCTGAGCATGAACCAGCATCCGGTGCATCTCGACGAGCACTATGCCAGCACAACTCAGCACGGGCGCCGGCTGGTGGCGGGACCGACCGTGATCAGCATTGTGATTGGGCTAACACAGGCAGACATTGGAGGCCGAGCGACGGAAACGCTCTGCTACTCCGATATCCGGCATGCGGAGCCGGTGTTTCCTGGAGACACGCTCTATGCGAACTCTACGATCCTGGAAGCTGAGGAGTTGGCGGGCGGGCGCAGGGCCGTTACCATCGAAACTCGAGCGGTGAACCAACGCAAGGAGACGGTTTTGACGTTACGGCGGAAAATTGTAGTGCCGGTCAGTCCGCGGGGAGGCATAGAGTGCAGGCGCTGAATACCGAGCGAGAGTTGATCATCGCGACCGTTCGGAAGTTTGTGGAGAAGGAAGTGATCCCGGTGGCTTCCGAGCTGGATCACCGCAATGAATACCCGGTAGAACTCATTCGACAGATGCAGGAAATGGGCCTGTTCGGGCTGAATATTCCCGAGGAGTTCGGCGGAGCGGGCGTCGATACGACTACATTCGCCATGGTATTCGAAGAAATTTCGCGAGGCTGGTTGGGGTTGGCGGGCGTGATCGGAAGCAATTCGGTGATGTGCGACGTGGTGGTTCGTTTCGGCACCGAAGAACAGAAACGGCGCTTTCTGCCCGCGATGGCTTCTGGCGCCAAACGCGGCGGCATCTGCCTGACGGAATCGAACGCGGGGACGGATTTACAGAGCATCCGGACGACGGCCACGCGCGACGGCGGAGTTTATCGCATCAACGGGTCGAAGATGTGGATCACTAACGCCAGGCACGGAAGCACCTTTCTGCTGCTGGCGAAGACCGATCCCGCCTCGCAGCCTGCCCACCGCGGGATGAGCGCGTTCATCATCGAGAAAGGCCCGGGCATGAACGTGGGCCGCGATATCGACAAACTCGGGTATAAGGGCGTCGAAACCTGCGAGCTGCATTTCGACGATTTTCCGGTGCCCGCGGAGAACCTGGTGGGCGGAGTGGAGGGGCAGGGTTTCAAACACGTCATGACCGGGCTCGAGGCGGAACGCCTCAATGTCGCGGCACGCGGGCTGGGTATCGCGCGGGCCGCTTTCGAAGAAGCGATCCGCTACGCACAACGCCGCGTCACGTTTGGTAAACCGATCGCGGAATATCAAACCATTCAGAACAAGCTGGCAGACATGGCGACGCGCATCGAGGCATCGCGCCTGCTCATCTACTCGGCGGCCGAAAAGAGAGACCGCGGCGAGCGCTGCGACCTTGAAGCCGGAATGGCCAAACTGTTCGCCACTGAAACGGCTGCCGAAGTTTCGTTCGAAGCGATGCGGATTCTAGGCGCCAACGGATATTCCAAAGATTTTCCCGTGGAGCGGTATTACCGCGATGCGCCACTGGTGGTGATTGGCGGCGGCACGAACGAATTGCAACGGCTGATCATTGCGCGGAATCTGCTCAAGAAGTACAAGGACAACGGATAGGCCCATGGAATTCGGCCGCTATTATGAGGAGTTGGAAGTGGGGACGGTTTACCGCCACTGGCCGGGACGCACCATCAGCGAATACGACAATACGCTGTTCGCGCTGCTCTCCATGAACCAGAATCCTTTGTTCCTCGACGAAGAATATGCGCGCACGGAGCCGCCGGGCACTCGGCCGGTGGTGGATACGCTGGTGTTCAGCCTGGCGGTGGGGATGAGCGTGGCCGATATCACGGGTAAAGCGATCGCGAACCTGGGCTACGAGAGGGTAACTTTCGAAACGCCTCTATTCCCGGGGGATTCGCTGTATGCCGAATCCGAAGTTCTCGACAAACGCGACTCGGCCAGCAAGCCCGATCGCGGCATTGTGGCGATCGAGACGCGAGCATTCAATCAGAAGCGCGAGCGAATCCTGGTTTTGCGCCGGAGTTATCTCGCTCCCAAGAGAGGTGCGTTGTGAATACAGCCGTTTTGAAGTCTGTGCAGGCCGACTATACGCGGGAGCTTGCCGAGTTCCTGCAACGCCTCGAGCCGGAGGATCTCCCGGCGGAGGTGCTGGACCGGGCGCGCTACTTCCTGCTCGACTATTTGTCCGTCGCGGTTCGCGGATCCCAGGAGGAGTCGGCGCGATGCGTGCAGAGAATGATCCAGCGAACCGGCGCCACAGGGCATGCGGTGGTAATCGGCACATCGATCGACACATTGCCCGTATTCGCGGCGCTGGCGAACGGAACGGCCTCGCACGGAATTGAGCAGGACGATACGCACGGCGGTGGCTCGATTCACCTGGGAACCACCATGTACTCGGCAGCCCTGGCGCTGGCGGGCATCTTTCCGGAAACCACATCAGAGCATTTCTTGACGGCCGTAGTGGCCGGGTACGAGGCCGCGGCGCGGATCGCCATGGCGGCTCAACCGAAACAACAATACGCCCTGGGGTTCCATCCAACGCAAACCTGCGGGGTGTTTGGCGCAGCGGTGACTGCTTCCAGGTTACTGGGCTTGACTCCGTCGCAGTCGCAGGCAGCTTTGGGAATCGCGGGCAGCATGGCGGCGGGCAGCATGGAATTCCTCGCCGAGGGCGCCTGGACCAAGCGAATCCATCCGGGACTTGCCGCGCAGAACGGCATCAACGCCGCGCTGCTTGCGGCCGAAGGCTTTACCGGCCCGCTCCACATCCTGGAAGGGCGCGACGGTTTCTTGCACGGCTACTCCCGTGACGCCGTCCCGGAGCGTCTCACCGCGGGCTTGGGCGATTCGTTCGAGATTTTGCACACAGCAGTGAAGCCGCATGCCTGCTGCCGCTATATGCAAGGGCCGATCGATGCGATTCTCGCACTTATGCGCGAGCACGCGATTCAGCCTGAGAATATCGACAACATCGAGGTTGCGATTCTGGAGGCCGGCTGGGGAATTGTCGCCGAGCCTGCGGAGAAGAAGTGTCATCCGGAGTCTGTGGTCGATGCGCAATTCTCGATGCCGTTCGGGGCGGCCGTGGCCGCGGTGTGCGGCGCCGCAGGGCTGGATCAATTCACGTTGGAGCAGATTCGATCGCCGCAGGTCCGGCGGTTGATGAAAAAGGTGACTCTGGTTAAGGATTCGCGCCTGGAAGAAACCTTCCCGCGGGAGTGGCCGGCGCGAGTGACCATTTCTGTAACGGGCGGACAGAAATACGACAAGTATATTCGTTATCCGAAGGGCGACCCGGAGAATCCGTTGAGCTGGGACGAAATGGCAGCCAAGTTCCGGTCGCTGGCCGGCCGTGTGCTGCCTGGCCCTCGCTGCGACGAGATCGTCGAACAACTATCGACGCTCAAACCGGCCGCGTTGGCCGAACTCTGTTGTCCAGCGATCGTGTAATTGGACGCTAATTGGACCGGCGGCGAACGGCGCGGACCATAAGATGGTGGAATTCGGGAACGTTATGAAAACCGCTACACCGCCAACTGGAACCGGCCGGAGTGATCTCGCGGCCGTAGAGGCAACGCTCCACTACGCTGGAGATGGGGAGGGCTCGCCATATTTCGATGTGGAGGCGCGCCGTTCCAACGCTGCCTTCGACGCACATCAGGTCCTGATCTACGATGCGCGCGCGATTCAGGATCAGTTCTCGCTCGACCGCGAAGGCTTTACGCTGGTGAAGCACACGAGCACTGTGGCAGGCGCGCCTGAGATCCGGACTGCTAACGTAACGCATGCAATGGGACGGAACAGCATCAACGACGCGTACCATCACGAGGTAGCGGATTTCTTGCGCAAACTGGCTTGCGCTCGCGCAGTGATCGGGCAGAAGAGCGGCCTGATTGTGCGCACCAGTACGCAGGCAAAAACTAAGACGTGGGCCGGGCCCGCGGGATTTGTCCATTTAGACTACGTTCCGGCGACGGCCGAGATGTTCCGGGACATCTCCATCGAAGCCGAAGGTTGCACAATTGCGCCCTATCGCCGCTTCGCGGTCTATCAGACGTGGCGCGTCCTTTCCCAGCCGCCGCAAGATAATACGCTCGCGGTGTGTGACGGCCGCAGTGTTCCTGCTTCGGATGCCGTGGTCTTCGAAGCGGTGGTGGGGCCACCGGATGTTCCCGGCAGCCGATTTAAAGCTCGCATGTGCAAATACCGTCTCGGCCATCGCTGGTATTACTTCTCGAACCTCAACCCGGACGAATTGCTGATCTTCAAGGGATACGACTCTGAAATTCCGGACGCGATGAATGCCATGCACACGGCTTTTGATAACTCGAGCGCCGGGCCAAACGCGATACCGAGAGAGAGTATTGAAGCGCGATTCTTCGCATTCTTTGACTGACCGATAACCGCCGCAGAATCCTGCGGCCAGCGGCCAGAGCCTCCGCGATCTCCCAGCGGAACGCAAGCACACGTTACACTGGTCTTACCTCTGCAACCGTGATTGCCATCGACCGCCTGCTACAACATGTGCCGCCCTCCGTGGAGAACCGAATTGGCTGAGTTCACGGGAGAGCGCGTCATTCCGGGTGAGGTCGATATCGACCTGATGAACGAGCACCTGGCGCGATACGCCTTTGCGGCGCGCCTGGCCCGGGGCAAGCGTGTGCTCGATGCGGGGTGCGGCACCGGCTACGGCTCCGCGGAGTTGGCCAAGGTGGCGGCCTCGGTAGTGGGCGTGGACGTTGCCCGCGAAGCGGTCGATTTCGCGCGCGAGCACTACCGTCTGCCGCATCTCGGCTTCGAGCAAGCCTCCTGCACGGCTTTGCCGCACGGCGACGGATCCTTCGACCTGATCGTGGCCTTCGAGGTAATCGAGCATTTAGAAGAATGGCGCCTGTTCCTGCTGGAAGTGCGCCGCGTGCTCGCGCCCAGCGGCCAGTTCATCGTCTCCACGCCCAACAAGCTCTATTATTCCGAGTCGCGCGGCACTGTCGGAGACAACCCGTTCCACGTGCATGAATTCGAGTTCGAAGAATTCCGCACCGAACTGCAGTCGGTCTTCCCCGATGTAACGCTGTTCCTCGAGAACCACACCGAGGGCGTAACGTTTCAGCCGCATGAGCGCGGCAACACCGCGGAAGTCCGGGTGGACGCCGGCGAGGTGTCACCCCAGGAGACCCACTTCTTCGTGGCCGTTTGCGCGCATCGTCCGCAGCTGGGCAACCCAACGTTCGTCTATGTCCCACGAGCCGGCAATGTGCTTCGCGAGCGCGGCCAGCATATTGCGCTGCTCGAGCGCGAAGTCGCCACCAAGAACGAATGGCTCGCAACAGCGGAGCGCCAGCATCAGGAACTGCTCGCCGCGCACGACCGGCTGAAGGACGAGCTGGAGCGCAGTAATCAATGGGCAGAATCGCTGAATCGCGAGATTGGAGAGCGGCGCGAGCGCGTCGCACAGTTGCAGGCGGAACTGGCGGAGCAGCAGGAAGCCGCACGCGAAATAGCCGAGGCCTATGCCGCCAAGGTGAAAGACTTGGAAGCGGATATCGCAACCAAGGCGCAGTGGGCGAACAATACACAAACAGAGCTGGACCGGTCGAATGAGGCGCTTCGCCGCCTGCAGAATGAATTCGAGGAGCGCACGGCCTGGGCCCTTCATCTCAACGAAGAAGTGGGTCAGTTGGGGCAACGGCTCGTGCTACTCCGCACATCCCGCTGGATGCGGTTAGGCCGCATAGTCGGGCTCGCTCCGCATCTTCCCCCTGTCTGACATGGCGTTCCTGAAGCGTTTCGTCCCAGCGCTGCCTCTGCTGCTTCTTTCACCATTTCTCATCGCGATTTCCGCGCTGACGCTGGCGCTGGTGGACTTGCTATGGCAATTGTTTGGCAAGCCGTCCGGCGAAATTCAACTCCCCGAGCGAAAGAGCGCCCGCAATGCAGCTTCCGTGGTCATTCCGAACTGGAATGGAAAGGACCTGCTGGCGAAATATCTGCCTTCCGTAGTCGCAGCGATGGCCGGCAATCCCGATAACGAAATCATCGTCGTGGACAACGGATCGAGCGACGGCAGCGCCGAGTTCGTACGGGCGCAGTTTCCGCAAGTGAAGCTGCTACCGCTCCCGGTCAATCTGGGTTTCGGCGGCGGCTCCAATGAGGGTTTTCGCGAAGCGCGCAACGACATCGTCGTGCTGCTGAACAGCGACATGCGTGTGGCGCCCGATTTTCTAGCTCCACTCATCGAAGGCTTTCGCGATCCCGACGTATTCTCGGTGGCTTGCCAAATCTTCTTCAGCGACCCCGCCAAGATTCGCGAAGAGACAGGCCTGACGCAGAGCTGGTGGCAGGATGGAGGCCTGCGCGTGCGGCACCGCCTGGACGCGGTGATCGACGATCTGTATCCCTGCGCATACGGAGGCGGCGGCTCGTGCGCGTTCGATCGGCGTAAGTTCGAAGAGCTGGGCGGCTTCGATCCCCTGCTGCGTCCTTTTTATCTGGAGGACACCGACCTTGGCTACCTCGCCTGGAAACGCGGCTGGAAGGTGCTCTATCAACCGCGCAGCGTGGTCTATCACGAGCACCGCGGCACCATTGGCAAGCGCTTTCGGGAAGACTACATCCAGGCAGTGCTGAAGAAGAACTATCTGTTGTTTTCGTGGAAGAACATTCATGAGTGGCGCCGGCTCGCACCGCATTTCTTCTTCGCATGGGCGGGCGCCGTAGTTAGCGTGCTGTTCGGCGACGCGCCTGGACGCCCGAACGTGCGCGCCCTGTGGCGCGCGTTTCGCCAGCTCACCGAAGCGTGGGGATCGCGCTGGCGTGCGCTCAGCCTGGCCCGCGTGAGCGACACCGAGGCTTTTCTGCGGCCGCTCGGCGGTTACTACCGCGATCGCTTCCTGCGGCTCGATCCCGCGCCCGCGCGCCCCCGGGTATTGTTCGTCTCGCCGTACCCCATCTGCCCCCCGGTTCACGGCGGCGGCGTGTTTATGTACCAGACGCTGCGCGAGCTCGCGCAATTGACCGAGGTTCACGTGGTGGAACTTTTGGATCTCGCCGAGCAAGCCCAGGACAACCTGCAACTGCGCGAGTTCTGTGCGTCGGCGGAGTGGCTGGTTCGCCCGCTCGGCAATCCGCCGGGCGCGGCTTCTCCCCTGCCGCGCGCCGTGCGTGAATTCGCCATCGGCGATCTGGAGTGGCTGATCCACCGCCAGCTCTACCGCAAACAGATCGACGTGCTGCAACTGGAATACCTGCCCATGGCGCAATACCGCGGTTCGTTCCACCAGATTGCCAGCGTACTGTTCGAGCACGATGTCTACTTTCAATCCATCGGCCGCAGCTTGAGTCATATGGACGCGGCGCACCGGTGGAAGGCGCGCGTGGAGTACCTGCGATCCCTGCGCTACGAGCTCCAAACGCTGCCCGATTGCGACCAGGTCCAGGTGTGCACTACCGAGAACCGCGATTATCTGCGGTCTTTTTTGCCGGACCTGGCGCCGCGGCTGCGCGACGGTCTGCGCGCCGGTATCGACACCTCGCGTTACGAATTCCGCCCCTGCGGCCGCGAACCGTTGACGATGCTCTTTGTGGGCAGCTTTCGACATACGCCGAATCGCATCGCGCTCGAATGGTTCGTCCAGAGTGTGCTGCCGCTGATTCTCGAGAAACAGCCGTCCGCGCGGCTGGCGATGGTCGGTTCCGACCCGCCGCCGGCGCATGTCTTGGGCGGGGCCTCGCGAGCGCTCGACATGCTTGGCTACGTGGAAGATGTGCGGGAACCGTTGGCGCGCTACGCCGTATTCGTCTGTCCGATTTTGAGCGGGTCCGGCGTGCGTGTGAAGCTGCTGGAAGCCTTCGCCGCCGGAATTCCGGTGGCGTCGACAACCATCGGCGCCGAGGGATTGGCGCGCAAGGATGGTGAATTTTGCTCTCTCGCCGACACGCCCGAAGCATTTGCGGAGCGCGTGTTGGCACTGATGGCAGACCCGCAGATGGCTTCGGAGATGGCAGCCCGCGCGCGGCATGAAGTGGAATCGAATTGGGATATGGCGGTGCTCACGCGCGGGCTGGTGGAAAGCTATCGAGAGCTGCTGCGCGAGAAGAGGGCTTGATTCACCGCCGAGACGCAGAGACGCAGAGTTATTAAGGTGGGCGCTCGGACGGTTCGCGATCTGACGCTGCTTTAAGAAGTTGGCGCGCCGAGGGAGCAGAGGGAACAAGTGCTGTACGAAGCTCTCGGCGGAGGTTCGACAAGAAAGGCTCCAGCTGACGTGAGGCTCTGTTCCAGGACTTGTTTCCTCGGCCACCTCTGCGCGCCAACCTGATGGACCACCGTAAGCCCAGGAACGCCACACGCACGCGTCAGCCTTATTTTTCTCTGCGCCTCGGCGTCTCGGCGGTAAATCTCCCATTGCGTCATATGCTAGCCTGAGGTTTCATGGCCGCAGCGTCGTTGCTTCGCGCCACTCCGCTCAATTCCGTACATCGCGCTTTAGGGGCGAAGCTCGTGGATTTCGGCGGGTGGGAGATGCCCGTTCAGTATTCCGGGATCATCGAGGAACACCAAACGGTTCGCCGAGCAGTGGGACTCTTTGATGTGAGCCACATGGGCGAGATCGAGATTCGAGGCCCGGAAGCGGGTCAACTCGCCGATTTCGCCACCACCAATCACGCGCGAAAACTGAAGATCGGCCAGGCGCACTATTCGGGACTGCTCTACGCCCATGGCGGTTTTGTCGATGACATTCTGGTGCACAAAGTGGCCGACGACCATTATTTCCTGTGTGTGAACGCATCGAACCAGGAAAAGGATTTTGAGCATATTCGCGGGCTCAATCGCTTTGACGCGCAGCCTGAGCTATCGAGCGCACGCTACGTGCAGTTGGCTATCCAAGGGCCTAAGGGGCCTGCTACATTGCAAAAACTCACGCCCGTCGATCTATGCAAAATCCGCTACTACTGGTTCGCCGATGGCGTCGTGTCCGGCGCGCAGGCGCGCATTGCCCACACCGGCTACACCGGCGAGGACGGTTTTGAAATCTATATCGCGCCCGAGGAAGCGGAACGGGTCTGGAATGAGGTGATCGCCGCCGGCGCCGAATTCGGCATCAAGCCGTGCGGGCTGGGCGCGCGCAATACGCTTCGCCTGGAAGCGGGTATGGCGCTCTACGGCCACGAAATCGATGCCTCGATATTACCTTTGGAGGCTGGGCTGGATTGGATTGTGAGGTTCGATAAAGGCGATTTCGTGGGCCGCGAGGCGCTCGTTCAATTACGCGAGCGCGGCGTCAAGCGCCGGCTGATCGGTTTCGAAATGCGCGGCCACGGCATCGGTCGCGATGGCTACGAGGTCTATGTCGATGGCCAGCCGGCCGGGTGGGTGACCAGCGGGTCGCCTTCTCCCACGCTGAACAAGCACATCGGAATGTGTTATCTCTCCGCCGAGCGCGCGGAACCAGGGCGCGCCATTCAGATTATGGTCCGCAGCCAGCTGGTCGACGCGGTCACAGTCGCGATTCCGTTCTACAAACGAGCGAAATAATGTATCCACAAAATTTCCGCTACACCAAAGAACATGAATGGGTCCGGGTGGATGGGGATATCGGCACCATCGGGATCACCGATCACGCGCAGCAGGAGCTCGGCGACATCGTGTACGTCGACCTTCCAAAGGTGGGCACGAAAGTCACGCAAGGCGCCACGGCGGGTTCGGTGGAATCAGTCAAAGCGGTGTCGGATATCTACGCACCGGTAAGTGGAGATGTCACCGAAATCAATTCCACTCTTGCCGATGCACCCGAAAAGCTGAACAGCGATCCGCATGGGGACGCCTGGCTCATCAAAATTAAGCTGAGCGCGCCGGCGGAGATGGCGAAACTTCTGTCCGCCGATGAGTATCAAAAGTATATAGAGGCTGAGAAATAGTTTTGCGCTATCTGCCGAAATCCGATTCCGAACGCCGCGCGATGCTGGACGTGATCGGCGTGGAGTCGGTCGAGGATCTGTTTGCCCATCTGCCGGAAGCCGTGCGGTTGAAGCGGCCGCTGGACTTGCCGGAGGGAATTTCCGAATACGAAATCGTTGAATACTTCCGCGCTCGCGCTGCGGAAAATGCCAACGGATATGCGTATTTTCTCGGCGCTGGCTCCTATTTTCATTTTCGGCCGGTGCTGGTAGACACCGTCGTTTCGCGAGGCGAGTTTCTGACCTCGTACACGCCCTACCAGGCGGAGATTTCGCAGGGCACACTCACCACGATCTTCGAATTCCAGACGATGATTTGCCAGCTAACCGGAATGGACGTGGCCAACGCCTCGATGTACGACGGATCGACGGCGATGGCCGAAGCCGCCATGATGGCGGTGCGTGCCACGGGCCGCGGGCGCGTGCTGGCCGCGCGCTCGGTGCACCCGGAATACCGCGCGGTACTCAAGACGTATTCTGAAAGTCAGGGCATGCCTGTGGAGGAGTTTGGGTACGTGCCCGAAGCCGGAACGATCGATCTGGAAGATCTCGACCGCAAGATCGACGATTTGACAGCGGCCGTGATCGTGCAATCGCCCAACTTCTTCGGAATTGTGGATCAGGTGCGGCAAGCGGCCGAGATCGCGCATCGCCGTGGCGCTCTGCTGATCGTCGTGTTTAGCGAGGCCGTATCGCTCGGCCTGCTGGCGCCGCCCGCCGAGGCGGACATCGTCGCGGGCGAGTTGCAATCGTTTGCGATTGCCCCGAGCTACGGCGGGCCGTACGCCGGAGTGATCGCTACGCGTGAAAAATTCGTACGGCAGTTGCCGGGGCGGCTGGTCGGCCAGACGGTGGACACGCGAGGAAACCGCGCGTTTTGCCTGACTCTGGCCACGCGCGAACAGCACATCCGGCGCGAGAAAGCCACCTCGAATATCTGCACCAACCAGGCACTGCTGGCGCTGATGGCCAGCGTCTTCATGACCGTCTACGGCAAGAAAGGACTGCGTGAGCTGGCGGAGCAGAATCTGGCCAAAGCCCACTACCTGGCGGGCCTGTTCCGGCCGCGGTTTTGCGGAAAGTTCTTCAACGAATTCGTAGTGAAGGCCGAAGGCAAAAAGCCGGACGACATCAACAAGGCGCTCCTGAAGAAGAAGATTGTCGGCGGCCTGCCGCTGGGCCGCTTCTATCCCGAGCTTGCCGATTCGATGCTTCTATGCGCCACCGAGGTATCGCACCGGGCGGACATGGATGCGGTGGCGGAGGCATTCCAATGACGCCGCGTGTTCAGCCGCACATTTCTCTCAATGAGCCGCTGCTCTTCGAGCGCAGTTCGCCAGGCAAGGTAGCGTATCAGCTTCCCGAGTTGGACGTTCCGTCCGTGGATGCGAACGAGGCGCTGGGCGCAGAAAACGTGCGCGCAGCAATCGAAGGGTTCCCGGAAGTGAGCGAGGTCGAAGCGATTCGCCATTACACCCGGCTTTCCACCTGGAATTACGGCATCGAATACGGTATGTACCCGCTGGGCTCGTGCACCATGAAGTACAACCCGCGGGTGAACGAAGTGGTGGCGCGGCTGGATGGGTTGGCATGGGCGCACCCCTACCAGCCGGAAGCGTTGGCGCAAGGCGCGATGGAAATCATGGCGCGCCTGGAAGCGGCGTTGGCCGAGATCACCGGCATGGACGCAGTGACGCTCCAGCCGGCAGCCGGCGCGCAGGGCGAGTTAACGGCCATCTTGATGATGCGCGCGCTGCTCACTAAGCGCGGCAATCCGCGCAAGAAAATTCTGATTCCCGATTCCGCGCACGGCACCAACCCGGCCTCGGCGGCCATCGCCGGCTACGCGGTGGAGAATATCAAATCCAGCGAGACCGGAGTGTTGGATGTAGAGGCGCTCGAGCGCATCGTCAACGAGGACGTCGCCGCTCTGATGGTGACCAATCCCAACACGCTCGGGATTTTCGAAGAAAACATTTTGCGCGCCGCGGACATCCTGCACGCCAAGGGCGCACTGCTCTACATGGATGGCGCCAACATGAACGCGCTGATGGGCATTGCGCGGCCCGGTGATTTCGGCGTCGACGCACTCCACTTGAACCTTCACAAGACGTTCTCCACTCCGCATGGCGGCGGCGGGCCGGGCGCAGGTCCGGTAGCCGTGAAGAAAGAGCTCGAGCCATTCCTCCCAGTGCCGCGGCTCAAGCGCTCCGGCAAGCGGTGGGCCTTCGATTACAAGCGCAGGTACTCGGTGGGGCGTGTGCGCGCCTATTACGGAAACTTCGGCGTGCTGGTGCGCGCGCTGGCCTACATCCTTGCTAATGGCGGCCCGGGGCTTCGCAAAGTGACTCTCGACGCCGTGCTCAATGCGAACTACCTTCGCAAGCGGATCGAGGGATCCTACGATTTGCCCTACTCCTCGCCCAGCATGCACGAAGTGGTGTTCAGCGACGAGCGGCAGGCTAAGCAGGGAGTGCACACCGCGGAAATCGGCAAGCGGCTGATCGACTATGGCTTTCACCCGTACACGGTGAGCTTTCCGCTGATCGTGCACGGCGCGATGATGATTGAGCCGACGGAAACCGAAACCAAGCACGAGCTCGACCGCTTCAGCGACGCCATGATCTCGATCGCCAAAGAAGTCGAAACCGATCCGCAGATGGTCAAGAACGCGCCCTACGGCACACGGACCAGCCGCGTAGACGAAGTGACCGCCGCGCGCAAGCCGGTGCTGCGCTGGAGGCCGGCGTAGCGGGCGGTTGGCTGAGAGTTTCCGGTGATGAATCGCGCCAGCCTCACTGCGGAATACATGGCTTTGTTCCGTGCCCTGGAAACGTCACGTCCCCCCGGTTTCCGCATGTTTGTCGATTCCGACGCGGCCGCTTTTCTCCATGGCGCGAGGAAGCTTCTGTATTGGATTGCCCGGTTCCACGGACTTCGCCTGGTGGAGGAGCTGCTCGACCGTGAGGCGCCAGGCGCAAGAGCAGCGGGTATCGCACGCACTAAATGGATCGACGATGAGGCCAGCGCGGCGCTGGAGACCACCAATCAGTTCGTATTACTCGGCGCCGGATTCGACATGCGGGCCTATCGCCTGACACCGGCAACGCGAGCCACCGTTTTTGAACTGGACCACCCGGAAACATCGTCTGCGAAACAGGCGGAATTGAGAAAGGCGAAGCGAGGGCTGCCGGAGCATATCCGGTACCTCGGTATCGATTTCAATACCCAGTCCATTGCGGAAGTTCTCCTCGAAGCCGGATTCGACAACAGCCGGCCCGCGTGTTTTGTCTGGGAGGGCGTCACCAACTACTTGACGGCCGAAGCCGTGGACAACGCTGTGTGCGAGATCCGGCGAGCCGCCCGAGAGAGCGTCCTCCTCTTTACTTATATCGATCGCGCTGTTTTGGATAATCCACAATTCTTCTTCGGTGCGGCCAGGTTGATGGCTCGACTCCAGTCGTATGGCGAACCGTGGACGTTCGGGCTATATCCCGGCGAGCTTCAATCGTATCTCGCGGCTCGAGGGTTCGAGTTGGTCAAAGATTCGAGCGTTGCCGAAGTGTGGCAGCAGGCCGGGCGGCCCAGTCGCGGTACGCGCGGATACGAGTTCTACCGGCTCGCGTCCGCTCGTGTGCGTTGACGGCGACGAACTACCTGCTATTGAGGCTCCGCAACCGCGCCGGTAAGCCCGCAGTGCCTCTAAGGTGCCATGCGATCCGCCCCACGGAAGTGATAACATGCCTAGCGAAACAAATGAAGACTTTTACAAATGGAATTGCATGCTGGACTCTGTCCGCCGCTTTCGCATTGGCTGCATGCAGCGCCGTCTCGATCCAGGCAGCGGAACCGGACGCCAGCGGGCTCGACGTCATCCAGGTCCGGCCGAATTTCTACATGATCGCCGGCGCCGGCGGGAACATCAGTGTCCAGATCGGCATCGACGGCGTAGTGCTGGTGGATGCCGGCACCGAGGCCGCTGCCGACCGGGTTTTGGCGGCGATTCGCAAACTCACTCCCCTGCCGACGCGCTATATCATCGACACCGGCGCCGACCCCGATCACGTGGGCGGCAACGCCAAGCTGTCCAAAGCGGGACTCACGATTTTCACGCAGCCGCTCGGCAATTCCAGCTTCCTGAACGCCATGACCAACGGCGGCGGAGCCTCGATTCTGGCGCACAACAGCGTGCTCGCGCGGATGAGCGCGCCCACCGGGAAGACCGCGGCGTTCCCTGCCGAGAGCTGGCCCAACGAAGCTTTCTTCCCGAAGCGCTGGTACATCCGCATGAACGATGAAGGAGTCGAAATCCTCCATCAGCCCGGGGCTCACAGCGACGCCGACACCTTCGTGTTCTTTCGCAAATCCGACGTCGTCGCGGCCGGCGATGTGCTGGACACGACGCGCTTCCCCCTGATCGACATTGCCAAGGGTGGCAGCGTACAGGGCGAGATCGATGCCCTCAACCGCCTGATCGATCTGGCCATTCCGCCGGGGCCGTTTATTTACGAGGGAGTCGGTACCTACGTCATTCCCGGGCACGGGCGCGTCTGCGAGCAACTGGACGTGGTCGACTACCGCGACATGGTGGTGGAAGTTCGCGACGCGGTCGCGGACATGATCAAGCAAGGGATGACGCTGGATCAGATCAAGGCAGCCCATCCGGCCTTGCCCTACGAGAAGGAGTACGGCACCGAGGAAGGTTCCACCAGCCAGTTTGTCGACTCGGTTTACAAGAGTTTGACCGGCAAGAAGTAGGGTCACGCGAGAGAAAGAATGCGAATTCGAATTTCCCATCCATTACTAGCCGTAATTGCCGTGGCACTGCCGCTCCTGGCGCAGCCGCCGGCTGGGCGAGGCGGACGAGGCGGACCTCCGCCGACGGCGAAGGCAATGGCCCCCATCGATCTCACCGGCTATTGGGTTTCGATCGTAGATGAGGATTGGCGCTTCCGTATGGTGGTGCCGCCGCCCGGTGATTACAATGGTGTCCCCATGACGGCCGAGGCCCGCAAGGTGGCCGACGTCTGGGATCCCTCCAAGGACGAAGCTTCCGGGGATTTGTGCAAAGCCTTCGGAGCACCGGCAATCCTGCGCCAGCCCGGACATTTCCACTTCACCTGGCAGGATGACCACACCATGCGGCTGGACGTAGATACCGGCACGCAGACGCGTCTGTTTCATTTCGGAGATTGGAAAGCGCCCGCGGGCCCGCCCACGCTGCAAGGCGATTCGGTGGCCGTCTGGGAGATCAAAGGCGGGCGCGGTCCGCAGCCCGACCCGAACGCGCCGTTCCTAAACGTCGATGACCCGCCGCAAGGGAAGGGAACACTCAAAGTTACGACGAGCCATCTGAAAGCCGGTTATCTGCGGAAAAACGGCGTCCCGTACAGCGAAAACGCGAACCTGGTCGAATACTACGACATGATCCGGGAGCACAACGGCGATCTCATGCTGGTGGTCACCGCCGTCGTGACCGACCCCCAATATCTGCGCGAACCGTTTATCGTGACTTCGCACTTCAAGAAGCAGAACAGTGACGCCGGCTGGAAACCCTCGGCGTGCACCGTGAAATGGTAAGGAAGAAAATCATGATGACACGCAATCCTATCGGCTTACTTGCTGTGATCTTGCTTGGTCTGAGTGTCCCGGCCGTGGCCCAGATCGATCTGTCCGGTTCCTGGCAGTCGAAGAACCACGAAGACGCGCTCGAGCGCGGCGCCGGTCCGAATCCCGACGACTTCACGGGAATCCCGTTCAACGAATCCGGCCGCGCCAAGGCGCTCAGCTATTCGCAATCGCAGATTTCGATGCCGGAGCGCATCTGCGCCTTCTACTCGCAGTGGCACATGATGGTCGGGACGTTCGGCGACAAAATCTGGAACGAGACGGATCCCGTGACCGGCAAGACCGTGGCTTGGGTAGTAGGCGCGTGGGAAGACCGCGCCAAGATGACCATCTGGATGGACGGCCGTCCGCATCCTTCGAAGAATGCCCCGCACAGTCAGGAAGGATTCACGACCGGGGTTTGGGATGGCGACGTTCTCACCGCCACAACTACGCACATGCTGAGCGGTTATCTGCGCCGTAACGGCGCCATGACCAGCGATCAGGCCACCATGATCACGCATTTCATCCGCCACGGAGACATTCTGACTCTAGCCGCGGAGATTGTTGACCCGGTCTATTTAACCGAGCCGTATTACATCACGCGCAGCCTCGTGCTGACGCCCAACCTGATGAATGCCGGCGGGCCGCCCTGTATCATCGGCGACGAAGGCGTGCCGTCGGGGTCGGTGCCGCATTATCTGCCGGGGAAGAATCCTTTCCTGGATGAGATCACCAAGCTCTACCACATCCCCACGGAAGCCGCCCTGGGCGGGGTGGAAACCATGTACCCGGCCTATCGCGACAAGATCAAGGATAAGTTCACGATTCCGCCCAAGTGCTCCAAGAACTGCGGCCTGCCTCCGGGGCTGTAGGAGGAGAAGTTTACTGGGGTCGCGGTGTGGAAGGGAGTCAGCAACCGGTATCCTGCCTCCCCTCAGACCATTCGGTCCCACGCAAGCAATAGGAACTATTTAAGACCTCAGTGTGTCTAACTGTTAGTCGCAGATGAAGCGTCGATGCTTGTGGGTGGCCGCTCTGGTGATAGGCATTTTAACCCCGTCAATGGTCACGTGGATTTGACCGAGAAGTCCCGAAGTTTGTTTGATAGAGGCGGGTAGGCCTTCTGACAATAGCGTGCTAAGTGGGCTCAGGCTGCGAGTATAAGGCCCTACATAAGGCGTGTGCAAACCATCGTAGGCCTGCAGAATTGCTTATTACACTCCGCCATCGACGTTTCGAATAGCGCAACATAAAGGCCGTTGAACAAGCAATGACGGCCGGCAGTGGTTGAAAGCGGTAGATGGTTCGATGGACCAGATCCCGGTAAACGTTAGAACCCTATCGGGAGTGCCCCGGCAGACAGAACTTTGGCGGAGCAGGGAGGGTGAAGCCGGGGCGCTTTCGATAGGCCCGTTTGCAGGAAGCCGCTGGCGTTTGCGGCCGATGCGGTCACTCACGTGCTTATTGGGGTTTCAATGCGTTTTCCTTGACAACGGGACACTCAGATCTGGGCGTTGCCCGTCGCGAAAGAGCGATCGCCATGCGCCAATCATAGGCCCCACGCGGTGCGGAGGCAAGACCCGTTTGCGATACACGCCTTCAAACTGAGTCACGCGTAGCGTCCGCCGCGCCAGCGGCTTAGTGCAAACGCCGCTCACGGAAGTGTACCTAGCGCGCAGACCACCTCGCCCGTGGTCGCCACATGCTTCGCACCTTACATCCCCGCCCGAAACGTGGCCCACGGAAACGCCTTCATATCCCGCAAGTAATCCTTCTCCCAGTTGAATTCCGGGTGCTTGCGCAAGTGCTCGGAGGCGTGGAAGGATGTACCGCACGCATGGCCCGCCGAAGCTGCGAACATCAGGGTTTCCGCCATGGCCGAATTCGACACCTTATTCTGCACCGCGCCGGCGATCCCAAAGGGGGGCTCCCATGGCAGGTCTCCACGCTCCGATTCATCGATGTGGCCGCACAGTGTCCGTTCGCTCGGCGCAGTCTTCTTATCGAACGTGTCGTAGTGATCCGCCAGGAAGCGTTGGGCCGCCGCCACGTCAATCTGGCCCTTGTTCTCCGCCATCAACTGTTCCCAGCGCACATGGCGGGCATTGGCGCTCTTGGAGGCGTCGTGCAAATCGAAATCGGTTTCTTCTCGAGCCAGTTTCGCGCTGACCGGAAAATTCGACCCGACGAAATAGCCATCTTTGCTGCGATCCAGGTGGACATTCTTGAGTCCCAGTTCCAGATCGGCAATTTCATTGGTCTTGCGATCGGCCACCAGCCAGTTGTTGGCGTATCCTCCGTTGTTTCCTTCCGCCATGATGCGCGCGAAATCGTCGATCGAACCGGAGTATTGCATCGCCTTGCGCGCGCGCACGAATTCCGGAACACCCTTGGAATACCATCCGTGGAATTCCGAAATCGTGGTCTCGGTGATCATGACTCCCGCGGAGTTGATCCCGAAATCGTCGCCGCTGTGAATCAATCCAGGGTACCCGTCCATGATGAAGTGGTTTCCCTTCGCCGGCGTGACGTCGAAAACGATGGTCCACCGTTCGCCGTCCAGGTAACCGGTCCACGTGTTGTGGGCGATCACTACCCGCCCATCCCGGGTGTAGCTGCCGGTGGCGACGAACGCGCTGCAGCGGTCGGCCGCTGCCGCCGTCGAGGGCGGCTGGATATGGTGCGCTTCGTCATATTCCCACACGTAGTAGTTCCATTCGAGCGCCGCATTGAAGGCCACCACATCCCACAAATCCACTTTCACCCCGCCCGTATTGGCGCCTTCCATCAAGCCCTGTAACTCCTCGCGATACTCTTGCTCAATGCGCGGCCACAGCATCGATCGCGCTGCTTTGCGGAAGAATTCCCAGGTCTTTTGGTTGTCATGCGCCAGTTCGACCTTGGTCACCGCGATGGAGTCGCGGATCTCCGGGGCGAGCAGGTATCCGTGTTGGAATCCGATCTCGGCCGGCGTCCCTTCCAGGTGCACGAAGGTCCAGCCGCTGGTTTCCGGGCGGCGATAGGCGTGTTTCAGGCGTGGATCGGGATCTGCGCGCAGCCGGACCACGAGCGATACAGCCAGCATCACTAGCAGTACGGCCGCCAAGCCAGCCGGAATCCTTAGGAACAGACGGCGCATCACACCCCTCTTCCGTCCATTGTAGTGTTTAACCGCGTCCCACGAACGGCATCTTGGTGGCCATCACGGTCATGAACTGAACGTTGGCCTCCAGCGGCAGGTTGGCCATATACAGCACGGCCTCAGCTACATGCCGTATCTCCATGCGCGCTTCCACCGCGCGGGTGCCATCAGCCTGTGGAACACCGGCGGCCATACGTTCGGTCATTTCCGTGACGGCGTTGCCGATGTCGATCTGCCCGCAGGCGATATCGTACTTGCGACCGTCGAGCGAGATGCACTTGGTGAGCCCGGTCATGGCGTGTTTGGTCGCCGTATACGGCGCGGAATTGGGGCGCGGCGCGTGCGCTGAAATCGACCCGTTGTTGATGATCCGGCCGCCGCGCGGCTCCTGCGCTTTCATGATCCGGATGGCCTCCTGCGCGCACAGGAACGCTCCGGTGAGGTTTACGCCCACTACCTTGTTCCACTGCTCGTACGTCAGATCTTCCATCGGAATGCCGGGCGCATTGCTGCCCGCATTATTGAACAAAACGTCGAGCCGTCCGAACGCTTCTCGCGTTTTGGCAAACAGCGCGCGCACCGCTTCGGGGTCGCTGACATCCGTAGGCGCGACGAGCAGCTTTCCGCCCGACGCAGCCGCCGCCGCGGCAGTCCGTTCCAGTTTCTCAGCACGGCGCCCGGCCAACACTACCGAATACCCGTCGGCCTGCAGCGCCAGGCTCACCGCCCGGCCGATGCCGCTGCCCGCGCCCGTCACCAGTGCGATTCTGCCGTGGCTGCTCATTGGTTCGCTCATCGCATGGGCGCGGTCAAACCGCCGTCTACGATCATGGAGTGACCCGTCACGTACGACGCCCGCTCAGAGCAGAGCCACAGCGCTGCTTCGGCGGCCTCCTCAGGCCGGCCAATCCGTTCCATCGGCGCCATCTTTCGATAGCCTTCCTTCATTCGTTCCATGGCCTCCGCATTCCCGCCGCTGGCCCGGTCGAACACGCCTTCCAGCATCGGCGTTTGAAACGCTCCGGCTACCAAAGCATTCACCCGGATTCCCAGCCTGGCGTATTCGAGAGCTGCTGATTTGGTTAACGCGATGATTCCGGCCTTCGCTGCCGCATACAACGACGCCTGTGCCACGCCGCCGAGGCCGTTCACCGAAGATGTATTCACGATGGCCCCGCCCGCCGGATGCTGCTCGATCATCTGGCGAATCTCCTGCCGCATACATAACCACACGCTTTTCAGGTTCAACGCCATGGAGCGATCGAACTGTTCCTCGGTGAAATCGGCTGTCGGCGCGAGGGGTTCTTCGAGAGCGGCCGCATTGTTCAATGCGTAATCCAAGCGCCCGTAGGCTGCCACCGTGCGCTCCACCAGCGAAGCGACATGCGAGGGCTCGGAAACATCGCCAGGGAGGAACAGCGCGGCGCCTCCTGCCGCTTCAATCTCCCGCACAACGGATTTGCCACGCTCCTCCCCGCGAGCCGTGATGACTACTTGGGCCCCTTCGCGGGCAAACAGCAGGGCGGCAGCGCGGCCGATGCCGGAACTTCCCCCAGTGATCAGTGCGACCCTCCCCTTCATGAGAACAGTGATAACTGGCGCGGCTGCGCACTGGCGGCTCGCTTTGGTTTTCGATCGTCGAACACGCTGCGCCCATCCAGTTGCGGCGAAATCGCGCGTTCATGAGCGACCACGGCCGCGAAATCCGCTTCCGGCGAACACCGCTGCTCAACCACCCGCGTGAACTTGTCCAGACGCGCAAAACCTTGCAGCTTGTCGGTGTCGCCCAAACGCGCGCGGTCGAGTGAGTTCCGCAGGATCGAAATGGATTCGTCGTACGTCTTGAGCGGCACCGGAAACGGGTGCCCGTCCTTGCCGCCCAGGGCGAAGGAGAAACGCGCGGGATCCGAAAAGCGCGTGGGCGTGCCATGCACCACTTCCGCGATCAGCGCCAGCGATTGCAAAGTTCGCGGAC
Organism: Bryobacteraceae bacterium; assembly: GCA_035516375.1. GTDB lineage: Bacteria > Acidobacteriota > Terriglobia > Bryobacterales > Bryobacteraceae > PSRJ01. Next base: position 5,670 of record DATJAK010000100.1, on the reverse strand, counting down.
CAACGTTTTCGAGCAGCAGCAACGAGGCGAAATCGCGGAACTCGCGCTGATAGGCCACCGCCAGCACGGCCCCGAGCCGCTTCTCATCGACATCTTCCGCGCGGACGTCGTGATGCCGGGGCGTCACCAGCTTGCGAAATTCAGCCAGCGTCTCCGTTGGCTCCTCGCGTGCGATCGAAAGCAGCGCGCCTTGAGCGGGCTTGGCCTGCGCATCCACCAGGTTCATAATGTCGCCCAGATTCTCTCCCACAATCCCCGAATGCGGCTGGCAGGTGAAATCGCGAACCGATGCCGAGTGCCAGTGATACCGGCGCGCACGGCCCGTGCCTTCGTTCATACCCTGCTGCACCACGGCCCAGTCGCCCGCCGAGGTAACGATGAACGTGTGCAGGTAGATCTGGAATCCGTCCGCGATCGCGTTATTGTCCACGCGCGCGGTAAGCCGGCTGGTGCGAACCAATTCTTCGCCGTTTAAGCCAACACGCTCGGCGACGGCCCGCAGTTCATCCGGCGTGCGCCGCGAGTGGCGTCCCCTGCCGCCGCAAATATACAAGCCCAGTTCCTCGGATCGGGGATTCAGGCCGCGCTTCAAAGCCCCCAGCACCGACGTCGTGATTCCCGAAGAGTGCCAGTCCATTCCCATCACGCAGCCCAATGCCTGGAACCAGAACGGATCGCTGAGGCGTGTCAGCAGCTCGGCGGTTCCATACTGAAGCGCGATCGATTCGGCGATGGCCGTACCCAGCCGGGTCATGCGCTCGGCCAGCCACTCGGGCACACGGCCGCCGTGCAGCGGCAAGTCGGCGGTTCCCGAGCGTTTCATCGTCTAACCATCTTAGTGAAATCGAGGTAGTCCAGCGGTTACGCGCTGCCACTCGCCGGGCAGAAGCCCGCCGGCAGGCCGGAAGGCCTGGCCCCACCTATCACTTGCCTACCAGGTGTGTCTCGTCCTTGTCGTTCTCCTGGCAAACAAACTCGATCAGATCGGTATCCAACATGATGCGTTGATGCACCGTCACGGTCCACGGTTTGGTGTAGGCCTTCGGATCCACGACGGTGACTTCGATCTCCAAATGCCCGTAATCAGGCCGGCGAAAGCGCTCGATGAGTTTGCCGGCGTCGGTTAATGGGCTGCCCTCCACGTCGAGCCATCCCATGTCTCGGAAGCCGGTTGTTTCTACCACCAGCGTGTCGCCGTCCCACTTGCCGGCGGAGTAGCCGAACCACCACGGGTCTGGGTCCTTCGGCAAGGGACGGCCATCGGTGAAGATCTGGCGGATGCCGCCGTTGGCCTCATAAAGAATCACGATCAGGCCCGGCGTCTGGATCATCTTTCTGGGCTGCCCGTGAGTGTGAAGCTGCATCAGCCCGAGTGGCAGGCAGTGCGCGTCGGGGTTGTCGACGCTGTTGTGCTCCACACGCTGGCGATGCAGTTCGGCGGCCCAAGGCGTAAAGGGCAAGCCGTCCGGGAAGGATGCGCCGAGGTTCCAGAACTGGCTCCTCCGAACCGCTAGCGGGATCAGATCGCGATCCGGCGGCGCGTTGGCCGGGGGCGGCTCCGGAGCGGGGGTCCCCGGCGGCCGCTGGTACAGCCAAACTCCGGAGAGATCCGGTTTGCCATCCGGCATCCGCGGGGCGGGTCCGTTGAGGTTGGGCTTCCCATCGGCGGTTTTGGGAACATCCGGGGTAGGGTAAGGCGGCCACTGGGCGAAGAGTTCCGCGGGCGCAGCGGCCAGAAGAAGCGCCACGCCGGTAAGTGCCTTGGGAAAAGAATGCGTCATCGCGGCATCCATCAAAATACTGGGTGGGCGCATGGCTGTCAATGTACGATGGGCCGCATCGCGAATTGGCGCACAAACACCTAAACCAAGTAGACTCGAAACGGAGGCCCCGATGTCCCTGCGACCCATCAAGCGGCTCGTCAAATCGAAACCCACTCTGGAAGGCGCCGGCGTACACCTCCGCCGCGCATTTGGCTTCGGCAATACCACCGACTTCGATCCGTTCCTGCTGCTGGACGACTTCCGCAATGACATTCCCGAGGATTATCTCGCCGGCTTTCCCTGGCACCCACACCGCGGGATCGAAACCATCACCTATGTTCTCGCCGGCACGGTCGAACACGGCGATAGCATGGGGAACCAGGGCGCCATCGCCGCCGGGGACGTCCAATGGATGACTGCCGGGAGCGGCATTATTCACCAGGAGATGCCGAAGGGCGACTCAGCCGGACGCATGCACGGCTTCCAGCTATGGGCGAACCTGCCGGCTTCCCTCAAAATGACGGCGCCGCGGTATCAGGAGGTCAAGGCGGGTGACATTCCCGAAGTCCGGGACGATGACGGCACCCACGTTCGCATCGTATGCGGGAGTTTCTGGGGCAAGACCGGCCCCGTGGACGGGATCGCTGCCGATCCGATCTACCTGGATGTTTCCGTCGCGCCCGGCCGCCGAAAAACGCTTCCTGTAGAAACCACCCGCCATGCGTTCGCATACGTCTTTGCGGGCGGCGGAAAGTTCTGCAATGCGTCCGGCCCACTCGCCGTGCCGACCGAGGGCGTCGGATGGGCGGAAACCGTGCCACCCACCGAGGCGGACAACCGCTCGCTGGTCCTTTTCGATCGTGGCGACGAAGTCACGGTGCAGGCGGGCGAGGAAGGGATCCGGTTCTTGTTGGTTTCCGGGAAGCCGCTAGAGGAGCCGGTGGCCTGGTACGGGCCCATTGTCATGAATTCGCAGGAGCAGCTCCGCCAGGCGTTCGAAGAACTCGAGCGCGGAACTTTCTTGAAGACGGCTGCAGGTGCGTAGCGTCGTCCGACAAGCGAAACTACCGCCCGCCCGCGGCGCCTTCCGCCTTCGTGAAATCGGCCACCTGGCGCGCGGGGCCGGTCAGCGCCAGAATATGCAGACCAGTGTTGGCACGGTCCGCGGCGTAGATGTACCCGCGGTCATCTACCTCCACGTTATTCGTCTGGATGGCGATTTTACAGTGCTGCTCAGCGCCCTGGCCCACGCAGCGCTTGTCGGTTTTATCGGTGATTGCCGGGATGAAATAGCCAATCTCCTTGGGGTGAAGCGGGTCGCGCACATCCACTGCGCGGACGCCGGCGTTGAAGTGGGCGATGAACAAAACGCGCTTGTAATAGATCGGAGTGAAGCTCTCGTTGGAGGAATGCGCGCCGAAGCGTCCGCCTGCCGAACAGAAGTTACCGCTGGCTTCCGGAACCGTCCACGTGGACACGCCTACCGGTTTCGATTCGGTGCTGATGTCGAGGATATGCATCATCTGGCGAAACTCGCGGCATTCGTTCGGCCCGGTCTCGCCGATCAATGCCAGAAAGTCTTTCACCTGGCCATCCCTCTGCCTGGCGAATTCCGGAAGAGTCATCTGCAGCATCGGAAACGCTGTGTGCGCGCCGATATCGGGCGGGAAATCGACCCTCGCAATCATCGGGTAGCGCAGGTTTTCGTCAGTCGGCTCTTTGGGGCCGTTCAACAGTTTTTCGCGATCGACGATTTCGAAGATGCCATCGCGCGCGTTGTCGTAAGCGAAGTAGACGCGATTCCCTTTCGGCCCGGTGGAGATGGGGCCGTGCAGACCGCCGGGCGTAGGGCCGCGCGCTCCCGGTTGCTGGCCCGGCAGGCCGAAGTTCCGAATGAAGACGGGGTGTTCCGGATCGCTCAGATCGTAGACCTGCATCATGCGCTTGGTGCGCCAGCCAACCACGCCGGAGACCAGGTAGGCAATCCCGGTGTCGCACTCCCACCAGCTTTTGTGCGTGTCCTGGAGGCCGCTCACGATCACATTCAGGCGGCTGGGCTTGGCCGGATCGGTGACGTCCCACATTTCGTGCGCCGTGCTTCCGAAGCTGCGCAACAGATAGAATTTGTTCTTGCCGGCGTGCGGCAGTTCAGCGCCGCTGCACACGCGCGCCATCTGGGCGCCGCCGGCCTCCCCGCCTTCCCCTTTCACGAGCTCACCCGGAATGTGAGCGATGTACTTGGGGTGCTTGGGGTCGGTGACATCGAGAACCGACGTGCCGTTGGGCTCATCCTGGCCCGTAAGTGGATTGCGCTGGACTCCGGCGTGGTGTCCGACATAGGCGATCCAACGATCTCCCTGCTTTTCGATGACGGGCTGGTAAGCGCTCCGGGCCTGCAGATCGTTGTACCCAACCAGCTCCATGTTGTTCTTCTCGGCTTTCGGCGGCGCGGCCGGTGCGACCACCAACCCAGACAGGGCGCAGCCAGTCAGTAACCATCGACCCCACGGCATATGACCTCCCTCATGCAACTCTCGATTTGCGGTGCTCGTGTAGTGCGCCATGCGGAATGCAGTTTAACTCCGTGGGGCAGACGATCGGTTTCTGTCGTTTGCCGGCGCCGCACAGCGGCGCAAACGCGTGCTTCGCACGCCCTGGCAGACCGCAAAAAACGACGGTCTGCCCTACGGCAGGCAGCGAAATATGCCTCGTTGTTTGTGACGCAGACCACCAGGTAGGAAGAATACACCAATTGCCGCTGCGGGGACAGGGGCGCTTGACACCCCTCCGCGGGCTCCGATAGCATGCAGCGAAGTGAAACGACTACTATCAACCGTCGCCTTCTTGTTCGTTTTGGCATCACTGCTGCCCGGTGCTCCGCCGGCTCCGAAATTGCTCCGCCTATATGTATTGGATGGCGGCAGCTTGAACATTCCCGACACCGCGCCGTATCAACTGAAGAAAGAGCAGTTGACCACGAGTGTGATGTCGGTGGCCAGCTTTCTGGTGGTGCATCCGAAAGGAACGATGATTTGGGATGCGGGCGCAGTTCCCGATAGCAGCTTCAAACCGGGCGCTTCGGGGACGTTGCGGTACGCCGTCGCGAACAAGACTCTCACGTCGCAACTGGCCGAGGTCGGATACAAACCGGCGGATATCCACTATCTGGCACTGTCGCATTTTCACTGGGACCATGTGGGCAATGCCAATCTCTTCGCCGGCGCCACGTGGCTGGTGCGAAAGTCCGAGCAAGACATCATGTTCGCGGTCCCGCCCTCGCCGCGCACGGAACCGGCGAACTTCAGCGCGCTCAGGAACAGCAAAACGATCCTCATCGACAAAGACGATTACGATGTTTTCGGAGACGGCACGGTAGTAATTAAGGCCGCCCCCGGCCATTCTCCCGGCCACCAGGTTTTGTTTCTGAAACTGGCGAAAACCGGACCTGTCGTGCTAAGTGGCGATCTGTATCATTATCCGGAGGAGCGCAAGCTGCATTTGGTCCCGACCACCGAATTCAACCGGGACCAGACAGTAACGTCGCGCGCAGTGATCGAAACGTTCTTGAAACAAAGTGGGGCGCAACTCTGGATTCAGCACGATTTCACGGCCAACGCCAAGCTGAAGAAGGCTCCTCAGTTCTACCAATAGGCCAGAAATTCTGTTAGAAGTCTGGAAGCCTAGCGACTACCTTATCCGGAGGAGGGGGAAATGCGAAGCAAGCTGCTGGGGATCGGCGCATTCGTCATCCTGCTGTCGGGCTCTGTCGATGCACAGGATATTTCGGGTAACTGGCAGGGTACAGTCAAAGCGGGACCGCAGGAACTCCGGGTAATTGTGCGGATTGCGCCAGGCAACGGCGGAGGATGGAAGGCCACGCTCTCCAGTATTGACCAGAGCCCGGATT
>DATJAK010000099.1:0-6099 GCA_035516375.1 Bryobacteraceae bacterium | reverse complement strand
ATCCTCGTTGAAAAGATTCTGGGCCCCGGCAAAGGGGCGCTTGCCGTCTTTGCCCCGGAGGAAGATGTGGGTGAGGCGGCGGGAAATTTCCTTGGCGACCTGCCAGAGGTCGGCTTCGCTCTTGGAATGCGTGGGACATTCCACTTTGAAATCTTCCCCGTAATAGTGATGGAATTTCTGGAGAGATTCGATGAGCAGGAAATTGACGGGAAACCAGATGGGACCCCGCCAGTTGGAGTTGCCCCCAAAAACGCCGGTGCTGGATTCGGCGGGCTCATAGTCCACGCGATTCACGTGGCCATTCACCTGGACTTCGTAGGGATGGTCTTCATGGTACCGGGAGAGCGCGCGGATGCCGTAAGGGGAGAAAAATTCGGTTTCGTCCAGCATGCGGCAGAGCATGCGCATGATCTGTTTGCGATTTGCGAGTGAGAGCAGGCGTCGCACGCCGCGCGCGGACCGCTGGGTCATTTCGATGTGCTCGGGCACGTCCGGATGGTTGTCAATGAACCACTGCATGCGGCGCTTGAAGCCGGGCAGGCGGTCCACGATTTCCGGCTCGAGCGTTTCCACGGCGAAGAGCGGAATCAGGCCGACCATCGAGCGGATCTTCAGGAAATGCTCTTCGCCATTGGGAAGGTGGAGAAGGTCGTAGTAGAAGCCGTCTTCCGTGTCCCAGAGCGAACGGCCGTGTGGGCCCATGTCGTTCATGGCGCGGGCGATGTAGACAAAGTGCTCGAAAAATTTGCTGGCCACGTCTTCGTAGGCTTGATCGTCCTTGGCGAGTTCGAGCGCGATCGCCAGCATGTTGAGGCAATACATGCCCATCCAACTGGTGCCGTCGGATTGTTCGAGATGGCCTCCGGTGGGCAGCGGAGCGGAACGATCGAAGACGCCGATGTTATCGAGTCCGAGGAAACCACCCTGAAAGATGTTGTGGCCGTCGGGGTCCTTGCGGTTGACCCACCAGGTGAAATTCAGAAGCAGCTTGTGGAAGATTTTTTCGAGGAAGCTGCGGTCGGCGACGCCGCGGATGCGGCGTTCGATCTTATAGACGCGCCACGCGGCCCAGGCATGCACGGGAGGATTGACGTCGCCGAAGGCCCACTCGTAGGCGGGCAACTGGCCGTTGGGATGCATGTACCACTCGCGCAGGAGAAGAATGAGCTGCTCCTTCGCGTAATCGGGGTCGATGATCGCGAGTGGAATGCAGTGGAAGGCGAGATCCCAGGCAGCGTACCAGGGATACTCCCACTTGTCGGGCATGGAGATGATGTCGTCGTTATAGAGGTGGGTCCAATCCTTGTTGCGGCCGTGCCAGCGCTCCTCGGGGGGCTCAGGGCCGGCGGGATCTCCCTCGAGCCAGGTGTACACGTCGTAGTGATAGAACTGCTTGCACCAGAGCATGCCGGAGTAGGCCTGGCGCATGACGTGGCGCGCGTCTTCGGAGAGGTTTTTGGGGATGCGCGAATCGTAAAATTCCTGCGCTTCCTGCTGGCGCTGGACAAACATGGCGTCGTAGCCCGCGCCGAAGTCATTTGTCCCCGGAACGCCGGGTGCGCGCTCCTGATGGGCGGGCGCGGTGATCGTGCCGCTCATGGGGGAGTCAGCGTCCATGCCGCCGAGAGGATGGATGTCGGTGAGGCGAAGTTTGAGGGTGACGGATTCGCCCGGGCCGAGATGAACCGGGTAGTGGGCGGCCATCTTGGTGCCCGTCCGCTGGGGATTCACGGCGGCCTTGTTTCCGCGGATCAGGTAACTGTGAAAGGCGTCCTTTACGTAAGGCGTGCGGCTGCGATATTTGAAGATTTCTTCGTAGTTGGTTTCGTTCTCGGTGAAGAGAAGTTCCGGCGAGCCCGCGCAAAGCAGCCATCGCTTACCGTATTCCCAGTGCTCAAGTTCGGTGCAGAGCGAACCCGGGGTATCCGGCGCCCTTCGCGCGGTCGGGCGGCGCAAATCCTTGCCCCAAGACCATGTGTTGCGGAACCACACCGTGGGCAGCAAGTGCAGCGGAGCGGCTTCCGGTCCGCGATTCCAGGCGGTGATTTTGATGAGGATGTCTTCGACGTCGCATTTCGCGTACTCGACAAAGATATCGAAATAGCGATTCTGCTCGAAGGCGCCGGTATCGAGTAACTCAAACTCAGGCAGAGGGCGGCCGCGCTTCTGATTCTCCTCCAACAGCCGGCGATACGGGAACTCGGCCTGGGGATATTTGTACAGCATGCGCATGTAACTGTGGGTCGGCGTGGAATCCAGGTAGAAATAACATTCCTTCACGTCTTCGCCGTGGTTTCCCTGATTGCCGGTGAGGCCAAAGAGGCGCTCCTTGAGGATGGGGTCCTTGCCATTCCACAAGGCCAGCGCAAAACAGATCATCTGGTGGCGGTCGCAAACGCCGCCGATGCCATCTTCGCCCCAGCGATAGGCGCGGGCGTGAGCCTGTTCGAAGGGAAAGGATTCCCAGGCGGTGCCATTGGCGCTGTAATCTTCGCGGACGGTGCCCCACTGGCGGTCGGAGAGATATGGCCCCCAGCGTTTCCAGTGTTTCTTGCGCTGGCGGGATTCCTCCAGGCGATGGTCTTCCGTAGTGAGCAGTCGGGCCATGAGTTCGGGTCCTTCGGAAACAGTATGAGGAACGCAGCGCAGCCAGGTTACAGGCCAAAACTATCGTCGCATCATTGCAGAACTCGCGGGCAAGGACAATCGAGAGTTTTTCGGAGGTTGCGAGAGCAAAAGGAGACCTGAAGACGACGGGTAGGTTAATCGAAAGGTCAACTATAACGCCGAAGATACTTTGCCGGGGGTGAGGGTTTCAAGTATCGTGCCCGTGCAGAGGCAACTTGGGATCCACGACATAAAGAACGGGGTGGGACCTCGCCCACACGTGTGTTCTGCCGCCCAGGCACTTGAACCCCATTATTTTTGTGTCTCTGTCCACATGGTCTTGTGCGAACTCTCTGAGGAGGCACTATGAAAATGAAGCCCGGTCGTTTGGCACTATCGGGGATGGCGCTGATTTGCGCGGCCATCTTCGTGGCCTGCAATTGCGCTCCCACTTTGCGGTATCTGGTTGTTGCACCGAATAACGGAACTATCTATGTGAGCGCCCCGACAGGCGGTGCGATTCGAGGGGCGCGGCGCGCGGCGCGCACCCCGGTCCACACTTCCCGGCGAGCCGCGGTGAAACCACAGGACATTACCACGGCGGTTTGCGGCACGTTGCAGTTCGCGGCGACGGCCTACTACAGCAACGGCACCACCCAGGATCAGAGCAGTGCGGCGACCTGGAGCTCCTCCGATACGAATGTGGCGTCGATTGACAACACGGGGTTCGCCAGCGGGGTGGGACTGGGATTCACGAACATCGGAGCCACCTTCTCCACGGCAACCGCCACCACGGTGCCCCTGGAAGTGGACCAACTGAATTCCATTACTGTGAATCCGCCGACGGCAAATATTCCAAGCGGCGGGAGCCAAGCCTTTACCGCAACGGGGGAATTCACGCTGGCCGCAGGTAACGACACGACCCAGGATATTACCAGCCAGGTGTTCTGGAGTTCGACGAATCCCGACGTCGCTACCGTTGACGGCTCCGGCAATATCACCACCGTGGGGCAAGGCTCGACCACGATTACGGCGACAAGCTGCGACGAGATTATCTCCGGTTCGGCGACCTTGACGGTTGGCCCGCCGACCAGCGTGTCTCTGCAGTTGAGCCCAGCAGCGTCGACGGCCGCGGCGGGGACGACAGTGCAATTTGCGGCGGTGGAACTCTTCAGCGACGGCACAACGCAGCCGCTGCCGGGGAACGCGGTCCTGGCGTGGACCTCCGATACAACCGGTGTGGCCAGCATCGATGGAACCACGGGCCTGGCGCAGGCGCTCACAACCGGCAGCGCGAATATCAGCGCGACCGTGCAATCGCCGGCAAACGTCGCGGGGCTGACCGGCAGCACTTCGCTGACGGTTCAGGCGGCCTCGGCGCGATTTGCGTACGTTGCCAACCCGAATGGTGCGGAGGGAACCGGATCGATTTCCAGCTATCTGGTGGACGTAACCTCCAGTACGCCGCTCACGCCAAACACCAACGATCCCTCGAACCCGAGCGGGCTGGTGCCGCTGCCCGCCAATCCGCAACAAGTCGTGCTGCATCCTTCGGGCGATCTGCTTTACTACATCGACTCGAACGGGGCGCTCCACTCCTTCTACGTCAGCTCGGCGACGGGCGTCTTTGCCTCGACTCCCACCGGCCAGGGCCCGACTTCCGCCACCGACAACAGCGACGGGGATCTTTACACCGCGGTGATCGATCCGACGGGACGATTTCTGTATGTCATCACCACCGGCACAAGCGTCGTCTACGGCTTCACGATTACCCACACGCAGCCCAGCGGCGGAACGAACGACGGGAAACTCACCGCCATCCCGAGCGTCGTCGAGTACACCGACGGCACGCTGAACGCCCCAACCTGGCTCCTCACGGACCAGACCGGGAACTTCCTCTACATCGTCAACAATGGAGGCAGCTCCATTAGCGAATTCTCGATCAGCCAAGCCGCCGGTAGCCTGGGGCAACTGACACCTCTCGGCAATTCGCCCGTGAACACAGGGGCGTACCCGGTCATCGGAAGAATCGACGGCAACGGACACCTCTACGTGGCGAATGAAGGCGACGGCGGGGCGAATGCGCCAAGCGTCAGCGCCTATACCATCACCGCGAGCGGCGCGAGCGCGGGGCAACTGACCCAGATCGGTTCCGGGCCAACACCCATCGCCGGCGCCACCGATCCCATCAGCGTCATTGCGAGCCCCAACTCCAAATACCTCTACGTCCTGGACGACGAGTTCGACGAGACCGTGGGACAGGTCACTCCCTACGGATTAACCCAACCCAGCGGCGTGGTTTCCACCTCGGCCATTGGATCCGCGCAAGAGACGGGCAATGGGCCCTTCGGTGGGATGGCCATCGATCCGACCGGCGTGCTTCTAGCGATTGACAACGCCACCGACGGAACGATTTCCCTCTACACCATCGGCTCCGACGGTACCTTGACGCCGACGTCGCCAGCGACCGTAGCGGCAGGCGGCTCGGGGGCGAACACCGAGTACGTGGTGTTCTACACCGCGGCCTCCGGACAATAATTCCTACTTCCACTTCGACCAGGGGGGATGGCTTCGGCCATCCCCTTTTTTTGTGCCGGGAACTACAACGGAGAAACACGGCAAGGGCAATCGCGGGAGGAGCCTGAACGCGAAGGGGCCCGCCAGCCAAAAGGGGCGGCCGCTACCAAACCGAGCAGAGAAAAATTATTCGCCGTAGGGAACCCAGATATTCTTCACCTGGTGGGCATGCTCGAGATACCAGCGGCCTTCGCTTTGGGGAGTTTGCAGGAAATCGATCTGGCGGCCTTCGTTTGTCCAGACCTGCTTCAGATTGCCGATGGAAAGCGCCTTGGCGGTCACGCACAGTTCGGCATCGCCATAGCACCAGATGGCGTCGAGGTCATCGTGTTCGGCGAGGACTTTCAGAAGTTCGGTGGCCCGGCCGGCGACGAGGTTGACGACCCCGCCGGGGAGATCGCTGGTTTCGAATACCTGGTAGAGATCGCCGGTGATCAACGGATAGGTTTCGGAAGGAACGGCGACGACGGCGTTGCCCGCGGAAATCAGCGGCAGGACCAGGGTGAAGAAGCCAAGCAGCGGGAACTCCGCTGGGCAAACCACGCCCACGGCGCCGAGGGCTTCGTTCATGGCGATGGAGACGTTGCGGAACGGCGGGTTGTGGACCGCGCCGTCGTACTTATCGGCCCATCCAGCATAGGAGAACAGGCGCTCGATGCTTCTCTGCACCTCTTCGGCGGCCTGCTTTTTCCCGACGGCGGCAGAGAGCCTCGCGGTGATTTCGTCGCCGCGCTGGGAAAGGTTTTCGGCAATGTAATAGAGGACTTGGGCGCGGTTGTGCGCGCTGGTCTTGCTCCAGGACTCGGCCTTGCGGGCGGCTTCGACGGCGTTGCGAATGTCTTTGCGGTTTCCCAGCGGCGATTCACCGAGCAGCTCGCCCTTTTTGCCGCGGATTTCGAGGCTGTAGCCGGAGTC
>DATJAK010000098.1:0-10968 GCA_035516375.1 Bryobacteraceae bacterium | reverse complement strand
GATCCCGTCGACGAAAGGCGTGCCGGAGATGAACTCGCCTGTCTGACGGTCGAGAACGTAGAAGAATCCGTTCTTGTTGGCCTGCATGATCACTTTCCGGGCGCGGCCGCCGATGTTGAGGTCGGCCTGAATCAAGGGCTGGGTGGCGTCGAAATCCCAGTTGTCTCCGGGGGCGGTTTGGAAATACCAGGCCTGCTCGCCATTGCCGGCGTGTACGGCGAGAATGGATGCCGCGTACAGATTATCGCCAGCGCCGCGCAGGGCGCGATACCACGCGGTGGGGTTGCCGGTTCCGAAATACAGCAAGTCCAATTCGGGGTCGTAGACGATGCCTTCCCAGGGCGTTCCACCGCCGCCGGTCTTCCACCATTCATCGCTCCAGGTTTTGGCGGCGCTTTCCATGGCTTTGGATTCGAGCCCTTTCGAGGGATCGCCGGGGACGGTGTAGGTGCGCCAGCGGAGCTTGCCTGTTTCGGCGTCGAAGGCCGAGACGTAGCCGCGCACGCCGAACTCGGCGCCGGCGTTGCCGATCACTACCAGTCCATTGGCAATGCGTGGGGCGCTAGTGATGGAGTAAGGCTGCGTCTTGTCGGCGACCGTTATGCTCCATACGGGAGTGCCGGTGTGTTCGTCGAGAGCGATCAAGCGGCCGTCGAGCGTTCCCACGTAGACCTTGCCTTTGTAGAGAGAGACGCCGCGATTCACGACGTCGCAGCAGATGAAGAAAGCGCGGGTGCGGTCGACCTTGGGGTCGTAGGTCCAGCGCGGTTCGCCGGTTTTCGCATCGAATGCGAAAACCACGCTCCATGATCCGGTGGTGTATAGGACACCGTCCTCGACCACCGGCGTTGCTTCCAGTCCGCGCGTGGTGCCGAGCTCGCGGCTCCAGGCCAGGCCCAGCTTGGCGACGCTCTGCTCGTTGATCTCTTTCAGCGGGCTGAAGCGATGGTCATCGTAGGTTCGTCCGTACATGAGCCAGTTGCCGGAGTCCTGGCCGGCGCCGCGGAGGCGCGCTTCGTCAGTAGTCTTCGGCCGGTTGTTGCAGGACGCGAAGATCAGGACAACAGGCAAAAAAGGCCAGACAACTGACCGGCGCAGTAACATCACCAACCTCCAAATAGGGGTTTAAGGGTAACTATTAGACTACCTGGTATTGTGGCGGACCAAGTCGACCGCGCCCCTTCGCGCGGTGTACTCTGGAAGGCACGATGACGAAAACCAGAGCGGTCCTGTTGGCGTGCACGCTTACCGTGGCTTTGCATGCGCAGGTCCTGACCAAGAGTGCGATCCAGCGGTACTTCAATCCCGTGCGCGCCAATTTAGAAGCTAGCGCCGATGTCATGCCCGCCGAGAAATACGGTTTCAAGCTGACGGATGCCCAGATGACCTTCGGGGAGTGGCTGCTGCACAGCGCGGATCGTAACTACAAGGACTGCGCCACGCTGAAAGGCGAGAGCGTGCCTGAAGCGGACAAATCTCTAGCGGCGCTGAAGGAGAAAGCCGAGGTCAGCAAGGCGCTGAAGGATTCGTTCGCTTATTGCGCGGCGGCTCTCGAAAACTTGAACGATCAGACTGCTATCTCTTCGCCGGAGAGAGCCACCGCATTCCTCCACGTGATCGTGCACAACAATGAAGTGTACGGAAACATTGTTGGGTATTTGCGTGTAAGCGGAATTGTGCCGCCCTCGACGGCTGGGCGCGGGCGCGGCGGCAGATAAGCGCCGGGGAGCCTTTAGCGCAACGGAGGCGTGCTGGCAGGTGGCCGCCGATGACGCGTCGCTTGCTCGTAGGCGTAGGCGTAGCGGATTAGCTGCGGCTCGGACCAGGCGCGGCCATAGAATGTCATACCGGCCGGAAGGCGGCCGCCGCGCGTGTACCCCATAGGAACGTTGATGGCCGGGAAGCCGGTGACGGGCGAGAATATCTGGCTGTTGTCGCCGGCAGGCGTGTTCAAATCGCCGATCAAGCGCGGTGGATTGCTCCAGGTGGGGTAGACAAACGCGTCCAGCTTCAGCCGGTCCATAGTGGCCAGCACGGTGTCGCGGAACTGCTGGCGATACGCGCTGTCGGCCCGGCAGGCGTCTGAATCGGGGCCGTTCTCCGGACCCTTCTCTGAATCCTCGAGCCGCTTCTGCACCGAAGGATGGAACTTGCCGGATTTCAGAATAGCCGCGAGGTCGGGCACGGGAACTGCCTCGGAGCGGGCTGCCAGAAAATGGTTCAGATCGTACTTGAATCCCATGCAGGGCGCGGAGCCAGAGGGACGCCGTACGTTTTCCAGGCCGTCGATTTTTGCCGGATCGATTACGGTGGCGCCGGCGCGGCGCAAGTCCTCCAACGCGGTATGGAACACGGACAGGACCTCGGGATCCGCGGAGTCGCGATCATAAGCCTCGTGCAGGACTCCAATCACCGCGCCCTTGAGTCCATCGCGATCGAGAGACTTCAAGTAATCCGGAATGGTGCGGGCCTTGGCGGCGTCGGTAGCGGGATCGCGCGGGTCTGCGCTGAATTCGCCCTGGCCGACGATCACCTGAAAGACGCGCACGGCATCTTCCAGGGTGCGCGCCATGGGCCCGCCGATGTCGGCGCGGAGATTTAAGGGAAAGACGCCGGCGCGGCTGGTCAATCCCATGGTGGAGCGAATGCCGGCTAAAGCGGTGTGCGCCGAGGGGCCGCGGATGGAGTCGCCGGTATCGCTGCCGAAGCCTACCAGACCGAAGCTCGCGGCGATAGAGGCCGCGGTTCCGCCGCTCGATCCGGCGGTTACGCGATCGAGCGCGTAGGGATTTTTCGTGTATCCGGGAAGGATCGAGCTCACCGTTTCCACGGGGCTGAAAGCCCATTCGGCCATGTTGGATTTCGCCAACACGATCGCTCCGGCGGCCTTGACGCGAGCCACCTCAGTGGCGTCCTGGCCGGGTACGTAGCCGGAAAAGGCCAGCGCGCCATCGGTGGTCTGGAGGCCCTGGGTCTCGAAGTTATCTTTGACGATCATGGGCACGCAATCGAGCGGCCTGGTGAGGCCGGACTGCTTGAAGCGCTGGTCCTCGGCGTCGGCTTCCTTCGTTGCGTCCGGGTTGAGAACAACGATGGCATTGAGCGCCGGACCGTTCTTGTCGTAGGCGTCGATGCGTCGCAGGTAGGCGTCGACCAGCGCCCGGCAGGTCAGACGTCCCGCGCTTATGGCCTCGTGCACCTGTGCGATGGTGGTTTCCTCTACTTCAAATGGAGGCGGTGTCTGCGACGCGGCGGAGGCGGCGGCGAGCAAGTAAAGAAAGCAGCGGGAGGTCATGGAGTGCGTCCGGCGTCACTTGAGCTGGCGATCGTAATTCTCCTTTTGAATTCTCGGCGTGACGTCGTCATTCTTTACCTCGCGGACGACCTTGGCCAGCGCCTGGATGCGGTGCTCCAACAGAAATTTTCCTTCTTCCACCGATGCCGCAGCGCCGGCGCCCGCATAGTGATTTGGAAAGCGCGCGTACCAACTGGTCGCGGTCCAGATGTTGGGCATATCCGCAAGCCGTTTCTGGTCGCTCGAGTCCTCGCTGGAAGCGCGGTCCATTTTTACCAGATCAGGGCGAATGGCGAGCATGTCCGAAGTCTCCTCTTCGCCAGCATGCTCGTCGCCTTCGAGCGGCGTCTTGCGCATCTTGGTGTACTGTTCGAGAAATTCTGGATCGGGCTTCGGATCGTAGTAATAGACGACGTAGTCGCGACGCTTGTCGAGCTGCGTTTGAATGAAAAACCGCAGCCAGTGTGGATTGCCTCCGTGCGTGCTGTAAATCAGGATTTTCTTGAATCCGTTTCTGGCGATTTCGTCGAGGGTCGCCTGGAGCAGCTCCGAGATCAGGGCCGGCGGGAGTGCGAAAGTACCTTCGGCGTACTTTGCCTCGTAGATCTGTCCGTAAAAATACTCTGGGAACACTACCGCATATTCGCGTTTGGCAACTTCGCGCGAGATATAGGTGGCTTGGAACAGGTCCGAGCCAACCGGCACATGCGGGCCATGCTTTTCGAGAATTCCGATGGGCAGAAGGCAGGTGCCGTGCGAAAGTTCGAGGGCCTGTTTCCAGTCGGAGGCAACCAGTTCATCCCAACGAACCGGGAGTTCCTGCGCCGCCAAGGTCAACGAAGCTGTCAGCAGTAGAGTCAAACGAACGAACATACGATCTCCTCTCGGTCCAAGCACGAGCCAGTCGAATCAGTGTATCGCGATCCGCTGAAAGTTTTCGAAGTATCGACGTGGCCGTGGCCCGGAGAGTGCGCCTGGCTGGTGCGCGAGTTCTTGTATCTAAAGCTGGAGTTATGTTATCGTCGGCTCACGATGAGACGCGGCATGAAGCTGCTTGCGAGCTTTTTGATAGCCTGTTCGCCGGCATTGAGCCAGGGTGCGGACCCTGGACCGCAGCCGAAGACAACCGCTGCGGACTTAGCACAAGGCGAACGAACTTACGGGTCTGAATGTTCCTTTTGCCATGGGCCAAAAGGGGAAGGTGCGGTTGGTCCAGCGCTGGCTGTCCCGCGTATACGCCGGGCCCCAACCGATGCAGCGCTGTTTCAAGTGATCCGAGAAGGTATCGCGGGCACGCAGATGCCACCCAGCGCGCTTGGTACAGCGCAGCTCTGGCAGTTAGTGGCGTATGTGCGAGCGCTCGGGCATGTAGAGCAATCCAAAGCGACCGGAGATGCGCGGCGCGGCGAGCAAGTTTACCAAGGCAAAGGCGGCTGTGCCCGTTGTCACACACTGGGCGGGCATGGCGGCGCGATCGGTCCGGATCTGAGCGATGTGGGCGCACGGCTGGATAGAGATTTCATTCGCGCTTCGCTGGTTACGCCAGAAGCCTCGGTTCCGCGCGATTTCATCCTGGTTCGGGTGGTCACGAAGAATGGCCAGCGGCTGACCGGAGTTCGAGTCAACGAAGACTCTTTCTCGATCCAGATCCGCGATCTTTCGAATCAATTTCATTCTTACTGGAAGACCGATCTGACCGAACTGGTGAAAGAGCCGAATCGGTCCCCGATGCCGAGTTACAGTAAGACGCTAACTCCCGGAGAATTGGACGATCTCATCGCTTACCTGGAGTCATTACAAGGCAACTGATGAAGACTATATTTATTTTATTGACTTATACGGCTGTATTAGTCGGCCAAGTACCTTATGAGCGAATTCTTCACGCAGACTCCGAACCGGGTAACTGGCTGACTTATGCCGGCGGCTATCAGGCTCACAGCTATTCGCCGCTCGATCAGATTAATACTACGAACATTTCAGGCTTGAAGATAGCTTGGATGTATCAGATCGGAGTGTCGCACCACTTCGAGACCGAGCCGCTGGTTTTCGATGGCGTGATGTACATCACCGAACCGCCCAGCGATGTGACGGCATTGGATCTGCGCACCGGCCGGCCGATTTGGACCTATCGGCGGTCACTGCCGAAAGGCATTATCGTCTGCTGCGGGCAGGTGAATCGAGGATTGGCCGCGCTGGACGATCAGCTTTTTGTTGGGACGGTAGACGCGCACGTGGTAGCGCTCGATATGAAATCCGGGCGGGTGCGCTGGGATGTCGAAGTGGCCGACTATAAGGCGGCGTATTCGATCACGGCCGCGCCGCTGGTGGTGAAAGACAAGGTTATCGTCGGCATCGCGGGAGCGGAGTACGGCATTCGCGGATTCCTGGATGCATACGATGCGAAGACTGGAAAAAGAGCATGGCGTTTCTGGACGGTGCCGGGACCGGGCGAGCCGGGTAATGAAACCTGGTCAGGCGATAGCTGGAAAACGGGCGGCGCGCCGACCTGGGTTACCGGCGCTTATGATCCGCAGGCCAACCTGGTTTACTGGGGCACGGGAAATCCGGGCCCCGATTTCGTCGGCGACGACCGGCAGGGCGACAACCTTTATTCGGATTCCATCGTGGCGCTGGACGCGGACACCGGGAAGTTGAAATGGTATTTCCAGTTCACTCCGCACGATGTCCTGGATATGGACGCCGATCAAGTCCCGGTGCTGCTGGATGCGGAGTTTCGAGGGCGCCCGCGTAAGTTAGTGTTATTCGCGAACCGGAATGGTTTTTACTATGTGCTCGACCGGCTGACTGGCGAGTTTCTGGTCGGCAAACAGTTTGCCCGGCAGAACTGGGCCAAAGGACTGGATGACAAGGGGCGGCCGATTTGGAATCCGGAAGCAATACCGAGCGAGAAAGGCGCGCTGGTATATCCGGACGACGACGGCACGGCGAACTGGTTCAGTCCGTCGCTCGACCTGAAGACCGGTCTGCTGTATCAGAACGTCCGGGAAAAAGGAGCTATCCAGCGCCGCACGCGAGTGAAGCCCACGTATGAATCAGGAAGATTATATATGGGAGCGAGCCGGCTGCCGATTCCGGGCGAGGAGCCGTGGGGTGCGCTGCGCGCGCTGGACTGGAAGACGGGAGACACGAAGTGGGAATTTCGCGTGCACACGCCGCCCTGGTGCGGAGTGCTTTCGACGGCCGGCAACCTGGTTTTTTCCGGCACCATGGAAGGCGACTTCTTTGCTGTCGACGCTGTCAGCGGCAAGTTGCTGTGGCGGATTGAAACCGGCGGCGCGATCTGGGCGAATCCGATCAGCTACCTGAGCGAAGGCAAGCAATATATTGTCGTGTCGGCGGGTAGCAGCGTGATCGCTTTCAGTCTGGGGCAATAAGATATATGTTGCGGCCGCGCATCGCGACAACGCTCTGCCTTCTCTGGGCAGCTTCCTGGCTATTCGCGCAATCCAATCACAAGATGACCAAGGCGGATGTGGACCGCTGGATGAGCGAACTGTCGAACTGGGGACGTTGGGGCAAGGACGATCAACTCGGAACTTTGAATCTCATCACGCCCGCCAAGCGCCGGGAAGCCGCGGCACTGGTGAAGGACGGCGTGGTGGTTTCGATGGCGCATGAGATGCTCACCGAAAAAGCCGTGGATAACAGCGATCCGCTGGTCCATACCATGCTGCCCACCACCGGGGGATTCCACATGGACAACTACAACGTGTCCTTTCACGGGATGGGGCTGACGCATCTGGATGCGTTGTGCCACGGCAGCTATCAGGGAAAACTCTACAACGGTTTTCCGGCAGACGGAATCAACGCGCAAGGCTGTCCGCAGGATTCTGTTTTCGCCATCAAAGGCGGAATTGTGACGCGCGGCGTGCTGATCGATATCGCGCGCATGAAGGGCGTGGACTATCTGGAGCCGGGCACCCCGATTTATCCAGAGGACCTGGCGCAGTGGGAGAAGCAAACCGGCGTCAAGGTTTCCTCTGGCGACGCCGTCTTCGTACGTTCCGGGCGCTGGGCGATGCGCGCGGCCAAAGGGCCAGGAAGCAGTTTTGCCGGACTGCACGCTTCGTGCGCCAAATGGCTGCATGACCGCGGAGTCGCGGTGTTGGGCGGGGATGCCGATCCGGAAGTGGCGCCGTCGCAGATAGAAGGTGTTTCGGTCCCGATTCATCTGCTGACGCTGGTAGCCATGGGCATGCCTCTGTTCGACGAATGCGATTTGGAGGAAGTCGGCAAGGAAGCGGCTCAGCGCAAGCGCTGGGTGTTTCTGTTCACGGCAGCGCCGTTGGTGGTGCGGGGCGGGACGGGCGCGCCGATCAATCCGATCGCGATTTTCTAGCGGAAATCGGCCATGCCGACGCGGATCACGGCGGCCAGGTGATCGCTGCCGCCGGCGGGTGGGACAATTTCGGTCCAGCTTCCATAGACGCGGTCGCCGAATGCAGTGAGCCCCGTGTACTCGCCGATCATGCCCCCCTTTGGGTCGAAGGCATGGTCACTCAGCAGATAATTCCGAAATGTGCGGCCGCCATCGGTGGAGCGCGCGAGTACAACCTCGGCGGATTTGTTGGCCGGATCGCGGCGGCGATCGTAGAAGAGCACGTTGACGGTGCCGGACACCGGGTCCACGGCCATCCACTGAAAGAATTGGTCGGAGCTATCGTGCAGCGGATCGGAATTGACTCGCACGGCACGGCTCCAGGTTCGCCCGCCATCGGCTGAGGAAATGCAGAAGACATCGACGTCTCCGTTCCGGTAGTCGGACCAGGCAACGTATAGCTTCGCATCGGGCGCAATGGCGATCTGCGGGTATCCGTTGGCTTCTTCGGCGCCCAGAACGACGAAGTGGGAGGGCGCGGTGTCCGCGATGGAGCGGTTGCGAGAGAAAGTCTTGCCGCCGTCGCGCGACACGGTGTAGGCGACGTGACTGGCGTTGTCGCTCCACACAACATGCAGCGCTCCGTCCGGTGCAACCACGCCGGCGAAGCCTTCCACCGTGCCGTTATCGTCGCGCGGCAAGCCAGCCTGATCGCTGATCCGCACCGGCGTTGACCACGTCAATCCGCCGTCGGTAGAACGAGACAGAACAATCAGCGCGTCTTCGATGCCGTCCTGAGACCAGCCGACGTACAGGTTGCCGAAATACGGACTCTTGGGCTGGTTGTCGGCGACGATGTAGGGCTTGTCCTCGAAGGGGATGCCGGGGGCTTCGGCATGTTCGATCACTGGGATCGTGCGAGGCTCCCAGGTTTTGCCGCCGTCGAGCGAGCGGCGAACGAGGATGCCATTTCGTTTCGGATTGTGTCCCCAATACTTGAATGGCCCGGCTCCATCGAAAGCGATGAAGCAGAGAATCGCGTGGCCCTGGCGATCGTAGGTGATGGAGGTGTCACCGGTAGAGCGATAGTTTTCCGGAGCCGTTCCTGGTGCGACAGCCCAATGCTCGCCGCCATCGGTGGAGTAAGCCGCACTAACTTTCGATTGAAAACCGACCACCACTTCCCGCGGGTTCGCCGGGTTGACCGCGATCGACGGCGTGTGGAAGCTGCCCGGGTGTTCGATCAGTGTGACGATTCTCCTGCCTGGAGCCGGCGCAAGGGTCGCGTCCGAAACCTGGCCTTGCGCGATGGCGAAAGTAACCAATAACAAGCCGCACCAGAGGGGTTTGGTAAGTGAGCGCTGCGCTGACATAATCGACTTATATTTGACCATAGGGCGAATGCCTGAGGGGTCCAGTTTCCTGATATACTCGACCAGGAGGTTCTCATGACTTCACGGCGTAGTTTCTTAGCTGCAGGAGCGACTATGGGTGCATTCGCGGCGGTTGAAGGAAGGGCTGCAAGAACCGGTTCGAGTGGGATGCCTTATACGGATTTCGAGTCCCGCATCGCGCGACGCGATTTTCGCGACATTACCAAGGATGTTCTGCCCACGCCGTGCATGGTGGTCGACAAGGACCTCTTCGAGAAGAACGTCAAGTTGATGGCCGACACCACCAAGGCCAATGGCATTGCCGTCCGGCCGCATGTCAAGGTTCACAAAAGCGTGGACGTGGCCAAGGTCCAGATGGCGCATGGCGCGATCGGGCTGACCTGCGCCACCATCGCCGAGGCGGAGTTGATGTCCAACGCCGGGCTGAAAAACGTGATGTGGACCAAGCAGCCGGCCAGCAAGAACAACATCGAGCGAACGATCGCGCTATCCAAGAAGGACCCCACATTCAGCTTCGTGATCGACGATCCGAAGGTGTTCGATTGGGTGCAGCAGGCGGCGGAAGCCGAAAATGCGAAGCTCAAGGTGCTGGTTTCCGTGGACGCCGCACTGGCCCGGCAGGGCATTGAGAATGGTCAGCCGGCGCTGCAGTTGGCCCAGAAGGTGGCTTCCTCCAAGCACATGCAGTTTGAAGGCATCATGGCTTATGCCGGAATCGCGGCGCACACGCATGGTTTTGAAGGGCGGACCGAACGGTCGAAGAATGACATGGCGGGCGCGCGGGAAACGGTGGATCTGTGCAAGAAAGCCGGTTTGCCCGTTAATGTCTTCACGGGCGGGTCGACCGGAACCTACAATATCGATCACCAATTCGGCCTAACGGAGTTGGAGGTTGGTTCGTACGTGTTCATGGACATGCGGTACGCGCCTATCGGCAGCAAATCGGACGAGCATACGTTCTCCGATTTTGCCTTTGCGATGTCCATTCTTACGACCGTTGATGAGAAGCTTCATCCCAACCTGGCCGGCATCGACTACGGCAACAAGGCCGGCGTCAGGCCCACGGACAAGGTAAAAGGCATGCCCTGGGTGGAGGTAGTTTCGCAGGGAGCCGAGTACGGTGGGCTGAAGTGGAAAGACGGCGACAAGGACCTCAAGCTCGGCGATCGAGTGGAGATTTTCTGCACCGTGCTCGATGACAGCACGAGTTACTATGATCGTTATTACGTTGCGCAGGGTGATCGGATCGTTGACGTGTGGCCGATCATGGGACGCAGCGGCGCGGCCTGGCGATAAATCAAAGCACGTTGCATGCAGCGGTATTTCGTCGTTCTGGTTGCGATGTTGGTGTGCGCGTATCGTGCCAGCGCGCAGCAAATCGACGTAGGAAGACGACAGTTTGCGGCACGCTGCGCCAGTTGTCACGGCGCGGACGGCGCGGGCGGCGAATTCGGCCCTAGTATCCTGGACATCCGGCGCTCGGGTCCCGCAGCCAGCCGGAGCATCCGCAACATTATTACGGAAGGCGTTCCCGAGTCGGGCATGCCGCCGTTTTCCCTTCCTCAGGAAGAGCTGGATCCACTCGTGACGTTCGTCGAGGGATTACGCGCGCCAGCGGCGGTGCAACCCTCGCCAGGCGACGCTGATGCCGGCGAAACCTACTTCTTCGGCAAAGGAAATTGCGTTTCTTGCCACATGGTGACGGGCCGCGGCGGCGTTCTGGGCCCGGACCTTTCTAATCTCGGCCGCGAGGCCAGGCTGGTCCAGATTGAAGCGGCCTTGCGGGATCCCAACGCCCTGCCAATCCCGGGATACAAATTGGTTTCGGTTCGCCTTCGGTCCGGTCAGACCGTTCGCGGGCTGGTCAAGAACGAAAGCAACCACGATCTGCAATTGCTGGGCTTGGACGGAACGATGCGTTTTCTGTCGCGGGACGAGAT
>DATJAK010000097.1:0-23360 GCA_035516375.1 Bryobacteraceae bacterium | reverse complement strand
AACGCTACTTCTAACCGGTGTGCTCAACTGGAACGACGTCGTGAGCGACCGCGCCGCGTGGGATATCTTCATCTGGTACGGCGGCCTGTTGCAACTCGGCAAATCGCTCAATGATGCCGGCGTCACTCGCGAATTCGCGCGCCACGTCGGCGGAATGTTCGGCACCGCCAGTTGGGTCATTGTGCTCGCCGGAGCGCTACTGATCTATTTCTACGCTCACTACGGATTCGCCAGCATCACCGCCCACATGCTCGCCATGTTCCCGCCGTTTGCGGCCGTGCTGCTGGCCCGCGGAGCGCCGGCCGGCCTCGTCGTCTTCAGCTTTGCGTGCTTCGCCAATTTTGCCGCCGGTCTCACCAGCTACGGCACTACTCCTTCGCCCATGTTTTACGCGCAAGGGTACGTTTCGTTTCAGAAGTGGTGGCGTGTCGGCTTCGTCGTGTCGCTGGTGAATCTCGCAATCTGGTCGACCATCGGGTTCGCCTGGTGGAAACTCATTGGAATCTGGTGATCTGCATGATCAAAACCGTCATCTTCGATTTAGGCAAGGTTCTCATCCCCTTCGATTTCACGCGCGGCTATCAGGGGTTGAGCGGCATCAGCGGTCTTACGCCCGCAGAGATCCGCAGCCGCATCGCCGCGACCGATCTCGTCCAGCGCTTTGAGACCGGACTCGTCGAGCCCGCCGATTTCGTCGCCCAACTCTCGGCACAGCTCGATCTGCGCATCAGCTATGACCAGTTTTGCCAGATCTGGAGCTCGATCTTCCTACCTGACCCGCTGATCCCAGAGAACCTCGTCGAAGCCATCAGCCGCCGCTACCGTCTGCTGCTGCTCTCCAACACCAACGCCATCCACTTCGCCATGCTGGAGAAGACTTATCCGCTGCTCCGCCACTTCCACTACAAGATCCTCTCGCACGAGGTGCGCGCCATGAAGCCCTCGCCCGCCATCTATCGCGCCGCCATCGCGCAAGCCCGCTGCGAGCCGAACGAAATCTTTTTCACCGACGACATCGCCGACTACGTCGAAGCCGCGAAGCGCGAAGGCATCGACGCCGTCCAATTCCAATCAAGCGACCAGATCCAGCGCGAACTCCGCGCCCGCGGCGTCATGTGGGAGTAGACGTCAGCGCGCCATTAGCGCCACTTGCTGAAGCCCTGCGCCGTTCGCGAGGTCAATCACTTCCGCGAGCTTACTGAGCTCCATCTCTCCATCGCCACGCAGAAGGATCACATCATCGCTGCGGATCTGAAGGATCTGATGGAGTCGCGCTGCCAGGGCCGCAAAGTCCACTCGTTCCCGGTTCAAAAGTACCGCGCCATCCTTCTGCACGGTCACGACGATATCTTGCAGCCGGGGCGCGCTGGGCAACGCCCGCGCTGGCTCGGGCAGCGTCGTCTGTAGCGCGACCGGCGAGAACACGATCCTGCCAAGTGTTGGCTAGACCGGTAAACCGCTCTGAGCGTCTCGTAGTGAATTGATGCCGCCAGCCACTTTGGCCAGATCTTTCTCCTCGAGATGGCTTTGCTCCGTGGTCTGGGCCTCGGGCTGTGAGGTTCCCTGGTCCTTCTCCATTACCTTTTCCTTTGCTTCTGCCATAGCGATTCCCCCTTCATTCGTTTCTGGTTTTAGTAGTGTACGGGCTTACGCCTCCCTAAAATGACTGAGAGAAACCAGCGATATTGCCGGGAAAGAACCTTCAGCGCCATGAAGGTGAGAATGCGGGAACCGGGGCGCCGCGGCCATCAGACTCTCGTCAAGCTCTACGCGAGTGACCGGACGGCACGGCGCCAGCTTCAAGGACACGTTGCGGGCGGCATTCGTAGGGAACCGAGTCGACTGCGGCTTGACCTATCTTCGGCTCTCTCTGAAATGCTCGATCGCCACGGACAGCAGGACTCCGATGGCGACGAATGCGAAAGGTACGATCCACAAAGGCATGGGCGTGATACAGACAGCTTTCTGGGCCAGAAAACTGAGGCCGTCCGTAAACGACACTTCGTAGCTCGGCGCGAACAGCCAGCTCAGGGCCTGGACAACAATACCGCTCCGGTCACGCCGAAGGGAATCGTATAGAAATACTACTGCGGTCGCCTACGTCGCGGCGGGCCCGCCCTTCGGGCACGAAACCCGCCACCCTTTTGATCACGGCTTAGATTCGAGCCTTCCGTAAACGGCGGCCCAGCCACAAAACTCTATTCGATCGAGATCGAGGAAACGGTGAGGACGTCGCCGTCCATGGTGCCGTCAACTTTAGCTTTCAAGTCGTTTTCTTTGCTGGTGGCTTTCAAAGCCGCGAGCGTTTTGGCGTTCCCCTTCTCGTCGAACTTAAGGAACTTGCCATCGCCGGTGACCAGGGCGTAGCCGCCTTTAGCGCAGCCGACGGCGCACTTCTTGGTGTGGCTGGCCAGGTCCTTGCCTTTGCACTGCACGTCGACCACGGTGCCGGTAAATGACTCGGCGAACGCCGCGACCGAAAGGAACGCGGCCGCAGCCGTGAGCATAGCGATTCTCTTCATTTTCTCCACTTCCTCCTCAATTTGGATCTACGTATTTAACCACGTTACTGGACGTGCGAAGCGCGAGCAAGTGAGGTGCGGGATACAGATGTTAATTGATCGCTGCCAGCTTTACCGCTCCCGCATCGCCTGAATCAAGGCTTCCATGTGGTCGAGGTAGCGCTCGAGCGCCCTGCGCCCGCCGGCGGTGAGCCGATATTCGGTTCGGGGCAGCCGGCCCTCGAAGGATTTGGTGCACGTAATGTAGTGCGCATCTTCCAGTTTACGGGCGTGCACGCTGAGGTTGCCGTCGGTGGTCTTGAGCAGTTTCTTGAGCTCATTGAACGTCAGCGATTCGTTCGCGGCCAGCGCGCTCACGATCCCCAGACGTAGGCGCTCATGAATGAGCCGGTCAAGCTTTGCCGGCGCCGCTTCCAGGAGCGACTGTGTGGCCGGACGGCGCTCCTGCCGCAATGCGCTTTGCTTCGCCATCCCGTTAGCCTCCATACCGCGTCGCGATCAGCGCGCCGAACACCACGTGCAACCCGCCGAATCCCGCCGCCAGAAACCAGTGCGACCATGCGAGCGGGCAGAACAACGCCACCGCGCCTAACGCTACGAAGCAGATGCCCATCACGGGCACGATCCGCACCGAGAATGCGCCAGCCGAAAGAATCCCCGTGCCGTAGAGCAGCAGCCAGATGCCGGGAATGATCGCGTAAAGCCCGCTGCGATAAAGCACCGCTGTGAGCAGGGCAGCCACGAAAATCGAAGGTGCTAAGCCCAGAGCGAATTTTCGACCCGGACCAGTGAGCAGCGGCGTTTTCGCGAGTTTCGCTTTGTGAGACGCGGCCACGGCGCCGATTGCCACCGCCACCAGAGCCTCGCCGACCCAGACCGCAAGCCATCCGTCCAGACTCGCCTGCCTTGAAGCCATCACGGCCGCAGCCAGGGCGCTCAACCCCATCAGGATGCCGCCCATCCCAGGGACCGCGGTGAACGATCCCGCGCGCTCCATGGTCTCGCGGATGAACCGCAGGTTGTCCATGGCATGCTGCTGTATCGCCACGGGCTCATGAGATTTCGCGCGTACAGGGGCCGAAGCCATTTCGTACATTATACGCCTTCGCCGGAACCGGCTACAAGGTACTTTGCCATGTAAAGAAATGCCGCGTGCTACCATCACGAGCGGTGAAATTGCCATGAAAATCGCGCGCATCTCGACCCTGGTGGTCAATGCCCGCATGCGCAACTGGGTCTTCGTGAAGGTCGAGACCGACCAGCCCGGCTTGTGGGGCTGGGGCGAAGCCACGCTTGAATGGAAGACGCGCGCTGTTGTCGGGGCCGTCGAAGACGCTGCCGTGCTCCTGATCGGCCAGGACCCGCGCCGCGTCGAGCACCTTTGGCAGATCATGCACCGTCAATATTTCTGGCGCGGCGGCATCATCGGCATGACGGCGATGAGCGGCATCGACCAGGCGCTCTGGGACATCAAGGGCAGGGAATTGGGACGCCCCGTCTGCGAGCTGCTCGGCGGCCCGGTGTGCGACACGCTGCGCTTCTACGACCATCTGGGCGGCGGCAGCCTGGAAGGCATGTACAAAACCATCGACCCCGCCGAATTCGGCGCGCGCATTCAGGAAAGCCTGGATGCGGGTTTCACCGCCGTGAAAGCCATGCCGATTCCAGTTGCCGAGCTGATCGAAAGCCCGCGCACGCTCAAGCAAGCCGCCCGCGCCGTGGAGGCCATGCGCAAAGCCGGCGGCGACGATCTCGATATCATGCTCGATCTGCACGCGCGCACCACGCCCGCGGCGGCCATCCAGTTCGGCCGCATGCTTGGTGACTTCAATCTCTACTGGTACGAAGAGCCGTGCTGGCACGAGCACGTCGCCGGACTCGTCGAAGTTGCGCGAGCGCTGCCGTTCCCCATCGCCACAGGTGAGCGCCTGGCCGGCCGCTGGCAGTTCCGCGAGTTGCTTGAGCGAGGCGCCTGCGCCGTCATCCAGCCGGACGTTGCCCACTGCGGCGGCATCAGCGAGGCGCGCCGCATCGCCGCCATGGCCGAGACGTACCAGGTCTCCGTCGCCTGCCACAATCCGACCGGCCCTGTCGGCACCGCGGCCGCTCTGCACGTCGGCTTTGCCACGCCGAATTATTTGATTCAGGAGCACGTGCGCAACGACGTGCCCTGGCGCAACGAAATCGTCACTACGCCGCTAGTCTTAGAAAAAGGAATCGCACACGTGCCCACCGCGCCCGGTCTCGGCATCGAGATCAACGAAAAAGAAGCCGCTCGCCACCCCTTCGCGCCGGAAGTCACCATGCCCGCGTTTCATCGGGACGGCTCGGTAGCGGATTGGTAGGCGCGATAAAATCTGTTTATTCGCCTGATCATCATTTGCTTGGTTGACTGCCCACCGGCGAAGCGGTACCTTGTTTAGTTCCGGGTTTTAAATCTAGTTACTCCTGCGTTCAACGTTCCCACCATTTGGAGGATGGATGAGTCCACAAGAAGTGTTGGATTTTGCGAAGAAGAACGATGCCAAGCAGCTCGATCTTCGTTTTACGGATATTCCGAGCCTGCAGCACCACGTTTCCTACCCCTTGACTGAACTGAGCCTCGGCTCTTTTGAAGATGGTTTCGGAATGGACGGATCCAGCATCCGCGGTTGGGCAGCGATCCACGAAAGCGACATGCTGCTCATTCCCGATCCCAAGACCGCTTTCATGGATCCGTTTGCCGAAACGCCCACGCTCGTGATGTATGGCGACGTCATCGATCCCATTACCAAGCAGCACTATGAACGCGACCCGCGCTGGATTTCCAAGAAGGCCGAGTTGTACCTGAAGAACAGCGGCGTCGGCGACACCGCCTACTTCGGCGCAGAAGCCGAGTTTTTCATTTTCGATAACGTCCGCTTCGATCAGAATCAGCACTCCGGCTTCTATTTCATCGATGCCGAAGAAGGCCGCTGGAACTCCGGCCGCAAAGAGAACAATCTCGGCTACCGGCCCCGCTATAAGGAAGGCTACTTCCCGGTGCCGCCGACCGATCACTACCAGGATCTGCGCAGCGAAATGGTGCAGACCATGGAAAAGTGCGGCATGGTCATCGAGTGCCACCACCACGAAGTCGCCACCGGCGGCCAGTGCGAAATCGATCAGCGCTTCGACACGCTGGTGAAGTCGGCCGACAACATGATGCTCTACAAGTACATCATCCGCAACGTCGCCAACCAGTACGGCAAGACAGTGACCTTCATGCCCAAGCCGCTCTTCGCGGATAACGGCAGCGGCATGCACACGCACCAGAGCATCTGGAAGGGCGGCAAGCCGTTGTTCGCCGGCGATTGTTACGCCGGGCTGAGCCAACTCGCGCTCAACTACATCGGCGGCCTGCTGAAGCATGCCCGCGCGCTCTCGGCGATCATCGCTCCCACGACCAACAGCTACAAGCGCCTGGTGCCGGGTTACGAAGCGCCCGTGAATCTGGCTTACTCGCGCCGCAACCGTTCGGCCGCTTGCCGCATTCCCATGTATTCGGCCAGCCCCAAGGCGAAGCGCGTGGAGTTCCGTCCGCCCGATCCCGCGGCGAATCCGTATCTCGCGTTTTCCGCCATGCTCATGGCGGGCCTCGACGGCGTGCTCAACAAACTCGAGCCCGGCGAGCCGCTCGACAAGGACATCTACGATCTGTCGCCGGAAGAGATGAAGAGCGTTCCCTCGATGCCGGCTTCGCTCGAAGAAGCCCTCGACTGCCTCGAAGACGACCATGCCTTCATGACCAAGGGCGATGTCTTTACCGAGGAGTTGATCGAAACCTTCATCGATTACAAGCGCAAGAACGAAGCGGATGCCATCCGCCTGCGCCCGCACCCGTACGAGTTCGCGCTGTATTACGACATCTAAGAACGGCGGGATTTGGGATTTAGGATTTGTCGGTCGGCCGGCTTGTGCTGAGCGGCCGGCCGCCACTGCCTGGAATCTTCCCTAAAACCTGGCACCTGGCACCTAAAACCTTTTCGCTATAATCGCCCCTGGGAACCCAAGCCGGCTCTTAACCTGGCTTCTGTAACATGCCGCGTCTCCTCGACGAGATCGAGTTTCGCAATCCGCAGCGGGCGCGTATCCAGATTTCCGACGTTGTCAACGATCTTCCCGAATCCACTTCCGCGCGCATCCAGGCCTTGGTCGCCTCGGTTCCGGACCCCGACCAGGCCGTGCATTACCTCGAGCGCTTGTGCAAAGAGAACCCCACGTGGTTCAGCCGTTTCACCGTCGCGTCCAACGCCCTCGGCTATCTTATTACCGTCTTCTCCTATAGCAACTTTCTTTCGGAGGAAGTCTTGCGCCACCCCGAGTGGCTCCTCGATCTCACCACTTCCGGCGATCTGCACCGCGTCCTCCCTCCCGATGAGTACGAGCACCGGTTGGCCGCTTTCGCCGCGCCCCAAGGCGTTCCGTCGGCTCTCGATCTCGCGCGCTTTCGCCGCCAGCAGTTGTTGCGCATCGTTCTGCGTGACGTGCTCGGCCTGGCCTCGCTTTCCGACGTCACCGCGGAACTTTCCCATCTCGCCGACGCCATCCTCGATCTCACCTACCGCCGTATCCGCGCGGAACTGGTTGCCCGCCACGGCGCACCACGGCTCGAAGACGGCAGCGAGTGCGGCTTCTCTGTAATCTCTCTCGGCAAACTTGGCGGCAATGAGCTCAACTACAGTTCCGATATCGATCTGATGTTCGTCTACTCCGCCAACGGTCACACCGACGGCTCCGAGCCGGTGACCAACAAGGAATTTTTCAAGAAGGTCGCCAACCAGTACTCCGAGCTGCTCTCCACTTACACGGCGGAAGGCCAATGCTATCGTGTCGATCTCCGGCTCCGTCCCGACGGCCGATATGGCGAAGTCTGCATTTCGCTCGAAGGCGCACGCAGTTACTACAAACAGCGCGGCCGCGACTGGGAATTGCAGATGCTCATCAAGGCCCGCATTTCAGCCGGCGAGCCCGAGCCGGGCCGTGCGCTCCTGGATGATGTCGAGCCGCTGATTTACTCCACCACCCTCGATTTCCGCGCCGTCGAGGTGGTTTCGGAAACCCGCGCCCGCATTCATGAGAAGCTGGCCGCCAAGCGCGGCGAGTCCGGCCTGGATATCAAACTAACGCGCGGCGGCATCCGCGACGTCGAATTTCTGGTGCAGTGCCTGCAGCGGCTGCATGGCGGCCGCGAACCCTGGCTGCGCCACGGCGGCACGCAATTCGCACTGTTCCGTCTTCGCGACAAACTGCTGCTCTCCAGCTCCGAATACGCGCGTTTGGCGCAGGCTTACGAGTTCCTCCGCAAGGTCGAGCACCGCCTGCAATTTGACGAGGATCGTCAGACCCACAGGCTGCCGGCCGACCCCGAGATTTTGGAGGTTCTCGCGCGGCGCATGCCTGCGGTCCCCGATGGCCCCTACACCGCCGACACCTTCGAGCGCGAGCTCGATGCGCATCTGGAGGGCGTGCAGGAGCTCTACGACCGCCTCATCGCCGCCCAGAAGCCTCTGTACTATTCGCCTCTGCCCGCCGAGCCGGAGTCCACTGCGCCGGAATTGCCTGCCACTGAGCTGTCCCTCGCGGCGTCGAGCCATCTTATTCGCATGCTCGATCAGCGCGCTCCGCAACTCGCCGAAGTGGTGAGTCACGCCTCCCTGCGCCGTGGCCGCGAGCGCTTCGAGCATTTCCTCGAGAAAGTCATCGCCAACCCGGAGTGGCTCTCCCTTCTTGACTCCGATGCGCAACTTGCCGCCTGCGCCATCGATATGTTCGAGCACAGCCAGTATTTTGCCGACCAGCTCCTCCGCCATCCCGAGTTGCTCGATGAGTTGAGCCGCGCATGCTCCTCGCCCGAGTTTCAGCTCGACGCCGAATCGCCCGCTGACTCTACCGCCCTTCGCCGCTTCTATCTTCGCCAGATGCTGCGCATCCAATGCCAGAGCCTGTTCCTGCGCCAGCCCATCTTCTCCACGCTCGACCACACCTCCGATCTCGCCGACGCGGTGATTGCTTCCGCCTACCGCATCGCCCTCGAGGAAACCATCGCCGCGAATCCGCCTTCGAGCGCCACGTACCATCCCGCCGATCAGATGCTGGTCGTCACTCTCGGTCGCCTGGGCATGCGCGAATTCGATCTCGCCTCCGACGCCGATCTGCTCTTCGTTCTGCCCGACGCCGATGTCCCGGAGCACTTCTTCTGGACCTGTGTCGCGGAACGCATGATCCAGGCCATCAGCGTCTACACCGGGCAAGGCGTGATGTTTACCGTCGACACCCGCCTCCGCCCCAATGGCCGTGAAGGCCCGCTCGTGCAGTCCGAAGGAGTTTACAAGGATTACTTCGCCAAGCGCGCCGAGGCCTGGGAGGGCATCGCCTACATGAAATCGCGCGGTGTGGCGGGTAACATGGCGCGCGCCACGGACTTCCTGCACGAATTGCAGGAAGTCGATTGGCGCCGTTACGGACAAAGCGGCCGCTCGCGCAAGGAACTTGCACAGATGCGCGCGCGTCTAGAAAAGGAGCAGGGCGCTCGCAATCCTCTGAAAGCGGGCCGCGGCGGCTATTACGATATTGACTTCGCGCTTATGTATCTGCGCTTAAAGGGGGCGGGGATCTTTTTCAAAGTGCTGAATACGCCCGAACGCATTGATGTGATCGAGAAAATGGGGCACCTGGAGCGCGAGGACGCCGAATTCCTCCGCGATGCCGCCACGTTCTATCGTGCGATCGATCACGGCTCGCGCATCGCCGCCGGCCACGCCGAAGGCAGCCTGCCGTCGGCTCCCGAACAAATGCGCATTCTCACCGACCTGGTCCGCCGCTGGACGCCCGAACACATGCACGGCGGGAGTCTGGATGCGAAACTCGCGCAAATTCGCACCCGTACGAGGGAATTCTTTGACCGCGTCTTCAGCTGAGTCGCAATTCGCGGACTGGCTTCGAGATTCCGTCTGGACGGTCCCGGAAAATAGGGAACGCTCATTTCGGAATTTCGTTGCCTGTCCCCGAATTGCCTTGCTGCTCCTCGCCCTCTCGCCCTGCTTCGCCGACCCGCCCGCGGTATCCCCGCCCGCCATCGACGACGCCTTCACCCGCATGTACAACACCGATTTTGCGGGCGCCCACGCGGATCTCGACGGCTACGTGGCAGCGCACCCTTCCGATCCCTTCGGCTACGCCGTGCAGGCCAGTGCGTACTTGTTCTCCGAGCTCGACCGGCTCGGCATCCTGGAAAGTGAGTTCTTTGCCGATGATAAGCGCATCATCGAAAAGAAGAAGCTCAAGCCCGATCCCGTCGTGCGCGACAAGTTCATGCAGGCCGTCAATGACGCCCAGTTGCGCGGTGGAGAAATTCTGGCGTCAAACGCCACCGATCAGAACGCTCTGTTTTCCATGGCCATCACGCAGGGCGTCATCATGGACTACACCGCCCTGGTGGAGAAGCGCCAGTTGAGCAGCCTCGCGCCCGCGCGCCGTGCCAATAGCTATGCGCAGCAACTGCTGAAGGCGAATCCGCAGTTCTATGACGCCTACCTGACTACGGGACTCAGTGAATATCTCCTGGGCAGCCTTCCTTTTTACGTCCGTTGGTTCGTGCACTTCGACGGAGTCAATGGAGACAAAGGCACCGGGATTGACAACCTCAAACTCGTCGCGCGCTCCGGCCACTATCTGCGGCCGTTTGCCAAAATCCTGCTGGCGGTGTGCTACCTCCGTGAGAAGCAGCCCCGCGAAACGCAAAAGCTGCTAGCGGACCTAAGCGCCGAATTCCCAGCCAATCCGCTGTTGCGAAAGGAATTAGCCAAAGTCTCCGACGACCTGGCACAGAGCGCCGGCGGTGCAAAATAAACGTCGATCGACTCATGTAGCACAAGGCCACGCGTAGTTTGCGCGGATCTGCGACCGTTCGGGTTCGCCACATTGCAGAAGCCGCGGGTCTCCCGCTAACCCCGCGTTAGCCTGCGCTACGGGAATGCGGTTCATTTGGGTCAATGTCGCTGTCCGGCCCTTAGATCGCAACCATCGTAGGGCGAGGCATGCCTCGCCTTCGTTCGCGTCGGTTAGCGGCGCGCGCTCGATTGTGATAAAGTCTCTTCCTTCGGTTTCGAAACCCTGACGTCCCGAACCAGGGGGAAGGGAATTCATGTCGATCCTACGCAACAAACCAAAGGCGCATGTGGCACCTTGTCAGCTGGCGCATCTCATGAGCGTCACCAGCTCCTCGGGCAATCGCACTTCGGGTCCTACGGTCGGACTGGAGATCCGCCTTCCTGAAGTGGGAGTGCTAACTCTGGATATGCGCAGGGACGAAGCCTACGATCTTGCCAATGAACTGCTGGCTGCTGCTGCGATGGCCCAGCGCAAGCATGACCAACAATTCGGCGCAGTGTGGAACAGCACCTTCTAGTAAGCGTCCGTTCGATCTCATAATTGCCTGGCCGAACACGTTCCGGTCTCTACACCGCGCACTCGCCGTAGGGGTTAGGCACGCCTCTCCCTGGTTTCGCTGGACACCGCTTAGGACGATTCCACACCAGTTTACGTTTCTTTACTCGATTCGCGGGAATCATCTCACTCCTCATACGTCGTTAGTCATAGGCGGCCAGTATTGAGCCGCCGTAAAACGACCAAGGAGTCATCGCATGATCTACAAACCCAAACCGAAAACTTTGGCAATGATAATTGCCTTTGCCGGCATCGCCATGGTGCCGCTGACCAACGCCCAGGCGAACGAATGGGACCACGAGACGGATGTAACTCTGAGTGCGCCGCTGGAAATACCGGGCCAGGTCCTCCCAGCCGGTAACTACGTATTCCAACTCGCCGACAGTCAAGTCGATCGCAATATCGTTCAGATCTTCAATGCGGATAAGACCCATATCATCGCGACCATTGAGGCCATCCCGGCCTACCGCCTCGAGCCATCCGACACCACGGTCATCACGCGCGAAGAAGCTCCGGCCGGTCGTCCTGAAGTTCTCAGCCGATGGTTCTTTGCCGGCGATCTCCGCGGCGTCGGATTCGTATATCCATCGGATCAACAATAGTGACTCAGTCCCGTCGTGGTCGCCGCTCGGCAACCAACCGGGCCGCGACCACAGGGAAGCGGTGGTCGAGACCTGCTACTCAATGACCTACAAAAGCAACTGCAGTGGTCGGGCACGCCCGACCTGATTTTTTTGCCTCGTCGGAGAAATGTGTTGGTTACTCAGATGTTCGAGCGGCGGCCTTAGCCTTTTCCCAACCCGAGCACGATCTATTGGGGAGGAGGAGGATCGCTCGCGGTCATCGACATGGATGCTCGCACCTCCGTTGCGTACCCGATGAACAAGATGCTCCAGACCAGGGCCGACATGCGCGGCCTCGGACTGGCCATGGAGCTCTGGAAGGCGCAGGGGCTGACCTAGACCGGCGTGGCCCGGATGCGCATAGTAAAGCTGCCATAACCGGAATCAACCCACGGTTTCTTCTGACGAATCATTTTTTCAGACCCTTCTGACCTTTGGTACCCTGGCTTCGAGCCCATGCGACTCTTTACCGCTATCGACCTCCCCTCCGAAGTCATCGCCAATCTCGAGTCCCTCCTCGTCCAACTCAAGCCCGCCGCCCGCATCAACTGGAGCCCAGTCGAGAATCTCCACGTCACCACGAAGTTCATCGGCGAGTGGCCGGAAGAACGCCTGCCTATGCTGAACGAAGCTCTCCGCGCGCTGCCGCCGCGCCCCGCGATTGCTATTGCTATTGAGAAGCTCGGCTTTTTCCCCAATCCGCACGCGCCGCGTGTATTCTGGGCCGGCGTCCACGGGGGCGATGCGCTCGCGCAACTCGCCCGCGAAACCGAAGACGCACTTGCCGCGCTCGGCATCGCCAAAGAGCAGCGCCCTTATTCGCCGCACCTCACGCTGGCTCGCATCAAGACTCCCGGCAAGCAACTCGCACTGTTGCAGACTGTCGCCAGGCTGCCCTCGCTCGACTTCGGCCGCTTCACCGCCGACCGCTTCTTTCTCTATCGCAGCAAGACCGCGCCCACCGGATCGGTTTACACTCAGATGGCCGAATTCGCATTCAAAACCGAAAACTGAGTTCCCCCGCAGCGATAAACCAACGGTCATGCGCCTCGGCCGCCTTCACCAGGATCCAGCGTGGCGTCATCCCCAGCCAGAAGTGCCTCCCAGGGTCCAGCGCGATGGCTGCGCCGCCTGAAAAATTCCCGCCCCATCCTGTCCGGGTCGGCGCGTTCCCGCTGGGAAAGTTCGACCCTGGGGAATAGTTTTCGTACACCCCTCCCGCGCCCACCGAAAGCTCCAGCCGCCCATCCCACAAAGGCAGAATGAAACGCGGCCCAAACTGCACCCACGTAAACCGATCTTTTACATCGATCGTGAAATTTTCACCGCGTATGATTCCCGTAGGATCCAGGGCCGTCAATACGCCCGCCTCCAGCCCAAGATGCGGGAACAGGCGATAGCTATAACTCCCACCGAAACTCAACGCCAGCGAGGTTCCGAACCTGCCGACGTCGACGGCCTCTCCGCCGCTGAACGTCACCTGGCTGCGCTCGTCCTGCGCGCGTACGAGGCTTATAGTAAAAAAGCATACAAGCACAATAGTCCGCATACTCCATCGACCCGCACTTGCCCCGCCAGCCCTACACGCCGTGAAAAATCTTTACGGACGTGACAAAATCGAAGAGTCGTTCTGTTAATGACTCCTCTCCTGGCCCTCGCAGCCGCTTACCTCATTGGAGCCATTCCCTTCGGCTATCTCATCGTGAAATGGAAGACCGGCGCCGACGTGCGCGCGTCCGGCAGCGGCAACATCGGCGCGACCAATGTTTTGCGCACCACCGGCCGCGCCGCCGGCATCGTCACCCTGCTGCTCGATATCGCCAAGGGCACAACCGCCGTGTGGCTCGCGGGCAAACTCACTGGCGGCAATATTCACTGGATGAGCGCCGCTGCCCTCGCCGTAATGGCCGGCCATGCTTTCCCGATTTTTCTCAGGTTTCAAGGCGGCAAAGCCGTGGCCAGCTTCATCGGCGCGTACCTCTATCTCGCACCCGTTCCTCTCCTTGCGGTCCTCATCGTTTGGGTCGCGGCGGTAGTGTACACACGCCACGTCTCCATGGGTTCGATTCTCGCTGCCGGAACTTTCCCGCTGGCCGTGTGGCTCTTCATGCAGCCGCCGCTATCGCTGGTTGCTGCAGCCATCGTGAGCGGCGCGTTCATTATTTATCGGCATCGCGCCAACATCGCGCGCATCCGCAATGGCACCGAACACGTGCTGTCGTTCGGCTCGCATAAAGCGATCGCTCCGCAGCGATGGCGCATGCGGCGCTCATGAAAAATCTCGCCATCATCGGCGGCGGCTCGTGGGGCACGGCGCTCGCTATCGTGCTCGCACCGCGCTCCGACCGCGTGCGCCTCTGGGTCTACGAGCAGGATCTTGCGGAGCGCATGTGCGCCACGGGCGTGAACGATGTTTACCTGCCCGGTTTTCAGCTTCCGGCAAATGTCGGCATTCGAAACGACATCGCCGCGGCCCTCGATGGCGCGGAGATCGTGCTAAGCGTTGTCCCTTCGCACCATGTCAGCGCGATTTACGAGCAGATGCTGCCGTATCTTGCTCCGCGCGTACCCCTGGTCAGCGCCACCAAGGGCCTGGAAACCGGCACACTGCTCCGCGTTTCCGAAGTTATCCGGAAAGTCCTTGAGCCGCACTTCGCTCCGCGCATCGCCGTGATTTCCGGTCCCACTTTTGCCCGCGAAGTCGCCCGCGGCGATCCCACGGCGCTGGTCGTTGCCTCTACCGACCGCGAGCTTGCCGAGACCGTCCAGGCGGCCTTCTCCGGCCCCACTTTCCGCCTGTACACCAGCGCCGATCCCATCGGCGTCGAAATCGGCGGCGCGGTTAAAAACGTGGTGGCTATCGGCGCAGGCGTCTGCCACGGCCTGGGCTTGGGCCATAACGCGGTTGCCGCTCTGATAACACGTGGCTTAGCGGAAATTACCAGGCTCGCGATGGCCATGGGCGGGCAACCGAAAACCCTGGCCGGACTCGCAGGCTTAGGCGATCTGGTCTTAACCTGTACCGGAGATCTTAGCCGTAATCGACATGTCGGGTTAGAGTTAGCGAGTGGCCGAAGGCTCCCGGAGATCGTCGATTCCATGAAAATGGTCGCCGAAGGCATCAAAACCACCGCCGCCACCGTCGATCTCGCCCGCCGCCATTCCGTCGAAATGCCGATTGCCCAGCAAATGCATGCCATGTTGGAACTTGGCCGTCCCCCGCAGGAGGCCATTCGGCAGCTGATGGAGCGCTCCCTTAAGGGAGAATAGTAGTTTAGTACTGCCCGCAACCTTTTATGCCCCAGTGGGTTAACGAAGATATGGGGGCCGGCTCATTGGCTCTTGACTGCGACGCCGAATTGATGCTTCGGGTCAGGGACGGAGACGGGGCGAGCTTCGCTCTGCTGCTCGACAAGTATCGTGTCTCCGTCGCCCACTTCCTATACCGTATGGTGCAGGATCAGCCGGTGGCCGAGGAGTTGGCTCAGGAGGTCTTCTTGCGCGTTTACAAATCCCGCGAGTCCTACGAGCCCACCGCGAAATTTACAACCTGGCTCTATCGCATTGCCACGCATCTCGCGCTGAACTGGCTAAGGGACGAAAAGAACGACCGGGCGCAGGAACGGCTGGACGAAGTCGCCGGGGACGCGCCTGTACGCGAAGTCGCCGATCGAACACCCTCAGTAGAGCATCAGATGGTGCGGCAGGTGAAGTTGGACGAGGTGCGCAAGGCCGTCGCCGCCCTGCCTGACAAGCAGCGGGCCGCCGTCCTGATGCACAAATACGAAGAGATGGACTACTCGCAAATCGCGAGGGTGTTAAGCTGCTCGGAATCGGCGGTGAAATCGCTGTTGTTCCGGGCCTATGAAACCTTGCGCGTCCGTTTAGCGCATATGGCTTAAGGGAAGAAATATGAATTGCCCCATCAAGACTCAGGAAAACAGGGAATGGTTGGTGGAATATTCGGCCGGCCGGTTG
Organism: Bryobacteraceae bacterium; assembly: GCA_035516375.1. GTDB lineage: Bacteria > Acidobacteriota > Terriglobia > Bryobacterales > Bryobacteraceae > PSRJ01. The sequence goes on along the minus strand of DATJAK010000097.1, from coordinate 7,771 downwards.
GACCGTGAGCGAGCCGTGATGGTCGAGCGGCACGTGGAAGCTTGTCCCGCTTGCGCCCGGTTTGTCGAAGAGCAGCGCATCGTGTGGAACGCGCTTGGGCAGTGGGACGCGCCGGAGCTCAGCGCGGATTTCAACCGCCGGCTGTACCAGAGGGTCGACCGCGCACAGCCGTCATCCTGGCTGCAGCGATTCTGGCGTCCTCTGGTGCCGGTGGCGGCGCTGTGTCTGCTGATCGTGGCGGGTGTAGTGCTGCGCGCGCCAATCGCCGGGCTGAATCCTGCTCCTTCGCGAGGGGAGAGTGTCGAGCCGGAGCAGGTGGAGCGCACCCTCGACGATTTGCAGATGTTGCGCGAGATGGCGCTGACGCCGTCGCAGGAGGCCGGCACGACCCAGCCGATGTGAGCGGGATGCGCCTACTTCTCCTCATTGCGGCCCTGCTTGCGCTCTCCTCCAGCAGAGGTGTGCTCGCGCAGGAGCGGCCTGCGGAGCGCCCTTTGAGGAAAGAAGCCCGGGAAAGAGCCAAAGCGCGGGCGAATGCCAAACGTGAAACAAAAGCCGAAGCCAGGGAGGCGCCGCCGAATATCGAGCGATGGAATCGCATGACGCCGGAGGAACGGGGCCGCGCCCTGGCTAAGCTGCCGCCCGAGCGGCGCCGCGAGTTGCAGCAAAAGCTGCAGGAGTTCCGCAACCTGCCACCCGAACAAAAGCAGCAGTTGGGAGAGCGCTACCGGGCGTTCAGCCAATTGCCGCCCGAGCAGCAGAATCACGCCCGCGAACTGTTCCGCCAGTTCAACTCGCTGCCCGAAGACCGCCGCCCGGTGGTCAAACAGGAATATGAACAGTTACGCGCCATGCCGGAATCGGAGCGCCAGACCCGAATGAATAGCGAGGCATTCCGCAGCCGCTATAGCCCCTCCGAGCAGCAGCTGTTACGGGATTTATCGCAGACCTTCGGAAGTCCCCGATAGAATATTAATCAGAAATAACCTAATGAAGTATTGTCAATTCCCTGAGATTTCTGGTACCTTTTTCTAACCATAGTCTGAGCGGGTGGTCTCGCCCAGCGCGCTATGACGGGTTCCTTCCAGGTGCGCGCGAGTTTCAGCGAAAAGTCAGCCTGCGGAAGACGTGGAAAAGGAGTGCTACATGAAAAAAGGCAAAGAGCCTGAGCCCGCGATGCGCCCCGCGGTCTATAAGAAGGTCCTGATCCAGAAGCGGGAACAGGTCATGGCCGGTCTGGGCATCAAATTCGACACCCTCGCCAAGATGGGGCGTGTTGCCGAAGAGGACCAGGCCCAGCTTTCGCACGACGAGTTCATTTCACTGCGCTTGAACAGCCTCGACTACGTGCAGTTGCGCATGATCGAAGAAGCGCTCGACCGCATCGAAGCCGGCGACTATGGCGTTTGCCTGGGCTGCGAGGAGCCAATTCCCGCCAAGCGCCTGCAAGCCGTGCCGTGGGCCAAGTACTGCGTGACCTGCCAGCAGGAGATGAGCAACTCGCACGACGACGTGACGCCCTCCGCGAAGCCGCGCGTGGGAGTACAGGATAGCTGGTAGAAAGTCAGCCCTTGATTTTGCAGCCAGATCTGCCAAGCTACCGATTGTTCAGCTTCGAAGCCAGCGTACTTGACACGCACGAAACGAAGTTGCTCTGATCCCTCCTGATCCGTTGCAGTCAATCGCTCAGATAGCTCCTTTTCTCCGCATCCTCCGCTTATGGGCTCCCCCACGCGTGCAAGTGAGCCGGCCCCGGGGATGCAACCAAGCAAACCAAGGTCTATCATTTCCAATTCTGATCCGCCGCTTATCCCCCTTATGATGTTTCAGTGAGCTTTGACGGCCATGCCGAAACCCCGCGAGTACTTCTGTTGTTGGTGTTACTGATCGGCATCGGCACGTCCGCGGCCGCCGAGAAGCCGATTGAGATCGGCCTCCCCGGTTGGAGCGCGATCATCGAGCCTGAAACGCTCTCCGTACGTGCCCGGATCAATGGGCAGCCGGAACTGCTTGCCGCCGCCGGCGCGCCCCATGCTGTCGAGTCGGTGACGCGGGCGGAACAATCGGCAAGTTGGACGATCCCTGCACTCGGCATCGCCGCGAAGTTCACGGTTCACGAGAATCGGCTGCATGCGCGATTTGAATCCTCACGTGACCAAACCTTCGAATGGCCACGCACGGGTGAGGACCGGAATCTTCTGGCGCTCATTCTGCCCGAAGGCGAGGGCTTGTACGTGCCACTCGCGGACGCAGCGTGGCGGGGAAGGCTCTCGGGACAATGCTTCACCGCCTACGGCCGGCTCTCGATGTCATTTTGGAGCTACTGGACTCAGAGCGGTACGTTCACTTACCAGGTCATCTCCGACATCCGCACCGAGCTTTGCACGTCCGACCGGAATGGCCGGATCGCCGCGACCGGCAGACACGAGTTCCTGGATCGCGATCAGCGGCCTGCCTATGAATTGGAGATGTGGGCGGGGGGTCCATCGCCGATTGCATCGGCGATCGAGTATCGCGAAGGACTCGTGGGCGCCGGGCAGTTCGTGCCGCTGACCGAGAAGATCCGCACTAACCCCGAGGTGTCACTCCCGCTCGACTATGGTAGGCGATGATTCAAGTCGACGGCCTGCACAAATCCTTCGGCGCCACCAATCGGCGAGCCAAGGAAACTTGCAGTGCAGTGAGCGCGACTACTGGCCGTTTTTTGCCGTGCCGCTGATCGTCACTTTGCCAGTGACACACACCGTTCCCGGGCAACCGCCCGGCGAAGCGGGGTTGATCGTCAGTGCAAAGACCGTGGGCGCGACAAGCTGCGTGTCGCCGCTCGAATTGGTCGCCGTGACATTGATCGTGGCCGCGCCGGAACTGCTGGGCGTGCCGCTCAGCACACATGCGCTGGATAGGCTCAAACCTGCAGGAACACCTGTCGCAGTGCAGGTGATGGGAACATCGCCGGCGGAAAAGGAGAGTGTCTGGCTGTAAGCTGATCCAGCCGTAGCTGCAGGCAAGGGGCTCGTGGTTGAGAAAACCGGCAAAGTGTCGGTCGTGAGCGAAAAAGCCTGCGCGGGGCTGCCATTGGCATCGGAGACTGCAATGGTAAAGCTGCTGGTGGTGGGGGTGGCGCCGATTGGTGTACCGGTAATGGCCCCCGTCGCGGTATTTAGTGACGCCCAAGCCGGCAGAGATCCCGCCGAAACACTGAACACCGGCGACGCGCAACCCAGCATGCTGATCTGTTGGCTGTATCCGGTGCCGGCGTGCGCACCAGGCAGGCTGGAGGTGGCAAACTGGCAGCCGCTCACGGGCGGCGTGAAATTGATTTCGGTGAAATTCTTCAGGTTCTCCGCGCTGACGAGTGTGCCGGTAAAGTTGCCGTCCCAATTGCCGTTCCCGGTCCCGGAAAGTCCGATCGCTGGTTCGACGACAATCGCCATCCGATACTGTGTGGAATAGTCCGTGTTGTATGTTCCCACTGTCGTGCCTGGACAGTTGAAGGTAAACGTGTTGCTGGAAACTCCGGTTACGTTGAAGAAAGTCAGCGTGGTGACGCCTTGAGCGCCGGTCCCACTGGTGCCGGGACCGCCAGTCGGCACGCCCGTGATGCCAATCTCCTGACCGGCTACAAGGGGCGGCGCTTGGGTGAGATTGACAGTGCACACATTCGGGCTGCCTGAGGTCACAACGACACTGGTGAGTGGGCCGGGTGTGCTTGGAGTGGAGGGTGAAGGTAAGAGACGAAATAGAAGGGTACGCGAGTAAACATTCGATATGGCCGCCGCAGTTTGGTTTGCGGCAGTGTTTCCCCCCACCCCAGCCACCGTAACGTGATCGCCCACTTGCATGTTGGGATCGCTACGAAATGAAATTACTATCGGACTCTGCCCATTCCCGCTGACTCCGGAAATTGGCATGGTCGGCACAACGGCCCAGTACATAGTGGGCACCAAACTCAGCGCGGGAGAATCGAAGTCGACCTGAGTGAATCCAGCCCCACCGTATACGCCTTGAGTGGCCGAGCCATCATGGATGGCATTGTTGAGTCCGATGCTCTTGATGTCTGAGGTCGAATGATAGAAATTGTAGGTGACGGTGGCAGGCTGAGTAGGTGGCGGAAGGACATTAAGGCGATATTTACTGGTAGCAGGGTTATACGTGACGGAACGAGTCGAAGCCCACTCGTCGGGCTCGGCAGTCACCGTATCGAAGTACAACGGCCCGACCTGGCCTGTCTGTCCTCCCGGTATCCCGTAGATACTCGATAGATTCAAGTAAAATTTCCAATTGATATCGAAATAGTGGTTGGATTCTCCGGTCCAGCTAGCATATCCGATCCACCCCGTGTAACTTGAGTCCGTCCCCTGAGGTATCCACGTTTGTGATCCCACCCAGTGCTCGGGGTACGCCGTGGTTTCGTAGAGCTCCCACTGGTTTGCGAACGCATCGATGCATACGGTGTGGTAACCGTGATATGTAACATCGCTTGGTTGCTCGACCACATACGTACCGTACTCCATGGGAATGCATCCAGGGAAATTTGCTCCCCACTGAAACCACTCCCGGAAACGGTTAAAGGAAGAAGAAAAGGGAGTGCCGCTTGCCTTAACGGTGTGCGCCGGGTATTCGGTGGGGTAACCTGTCAACGTGGCGCTGCTGATCCAGTAAGCATAGAAATCGGCGAAGATCGGGAAATAGAAATTCTTGGTAGTGCTGGTGGTATAGGTTCCGTCGGGTACTCCGGCTCCGCCCAGTCCGGTTCCCATGTTCGCAATCGTGATGGTTTGCGGGCTACCGGACACTGTCGTAACAATCCAAGGGCGGTTGATGGTGCCGAACGGCAGCGAGCCTTCGTTGAAGTTGACAAGCCAGCACAGCTCGTTGGCCTGGAGAGTCCGGGTGTATTGCGTTGTGTTGTTACTGAAGGCGGTAGTAAGAGTGATGGTTCCGGTACCGCCGCTCACCACTAACGATCCGGTGTTTCCGAAATCGCCATAACCCTTTTGATTCATCGGATCGCTGTATGCAAAACTGCAACGAATGGCGTTGGTTTTGTCCGGGCAGCCGTCGATTGTGAACTGTTGCGTGTGATTCGACGTCAGGGCCATAGCGAACGGCGAGCCGTCGGCGGCGGAAGCTTTCCAGAATTGTACGGGCTCCGAGTTATAGAGAGATGCACGCGCGATGTGGATGGTCTGCCCAGTGAAGCTCCCAAATGTATGCGAGTCCAGCGGGATGGAGAAATGAGTGCTGTCGATTACGGTAATCTGCCATCGGTAGGGTACCGTTCCATTGCCATCATTTCGATTCAGCGGACCCCAGAATTTGTCCTCCGGGCAGTGATCGAACGGAGCTCCGGACTGCGAGCCGGTCAAGCCTCTCCCGCTGAGAGTTAGGGATCGACTGTCATTGATTGTGGAAAGGGAGACGATCTCCTGCTTAGCACCGCTGCAACTGGCATAAGTTTCCTCCGGGAAAATCTGCCAGGTGGAACCCGCCGTGTTTTCCAGGTACTCCGTATCATTCAGATAGACAGTGGTTCCATTCGCGTCGAGGGTCATGCGAAGGTAGGATTCCTGCTGCGTGTTCAGCCGGACCCAATTCCCGGTCGCTCCCCATATGCTGACATAGCTTCCGCTGGCGAGGCCGTGCGGTTCATTGATTGTGATGATAGTGGGAGATGTACTGGCTACGGCTGTTCCTGTCGCTCCGTTCCAGTCGTCCAGAATGGCGGGCTGAGGAAATGAAGGGACAGCTGCCAAGACGAAGGCAATCAGTAGTTTCATGTTACCGAGGTGGAATTGTAGGTTGCAGCAGTCCTGCTCTAGGGAGGCGAGCCGCCTCAGACGCCTCTCATTTTCCCGGAGGCGCAGGGCCTGCGGAACCCCACAATCGGGCTAACCAGCAGGAACCGCAACTAAAAAAAAAATCCCAATTCGGTGAACGTGATAAATTGAAAATCCGGTTGGCAGAACCTCCCTCATAGCCTATGAAGATCCGAATCCTTTGTGTCGCGGGCGCCCGCCCGAACTTCATGAAGCTCGCGCCGTTAGTAGCCGCGCTCGATCGTGACCCCGATTTCCTGCCCTTCATCGTGCACACGGGGCAGCATTACGACGATCAGATGTCGGGGCAGTTTTTTCGCGACCTCGGGATGCCTGCACCGAAGTGCAATCTCAATGTGGGTTCCGGTTCTCAAGCCCAACAGACGGCAGAGATCATGAAGCGTTTCGAGCCCGTGGTGCTGGAGGAAAGGCCGGACGCCGTCTTGGTCGTAGGCGACGTGAATTCCACCATGGCTTGCGCGCTAGTGGGCAAGAAGCTGCAAATCCGGGTGATCCACGTTGAAGCCGGCCTCCGCAGTTTTGACCGCGAAATGCCGGAGGAGATTAATCGCGTGGTGACGGATGCTGTTTCTGATTTACTGCTGGTGACGGAAGAGAGCGGCTGCCGGAACCTGATGGCTGAGGGCGTCCCACCCGACCGGGTATTTCTGGTCGGCAATCTGATGATTGATTCGTTGCGCGCTCATATGAACAGCGCGAAGGAATCCGACGTTCTGTCGCGGCTCGGCCTCAAATCCCGCGCGTACGGACTGGTGACTCTGCACCGGCCCTCCAACGTTGACCAGCCCGGTCATCTTGCCGAAATCATGGAAACGCTTGCCATCATAGCCGACGAGCTTCCGCTCTATTTGCCCATTCATCCGCGCACCCGGGGTCGCCTGGGCGAACACAAGATTACCGTGCACCCGCACATCGTTTTGACAGAGCCACTGGGATACTTCGATTTTCTATGGCTGATGTCCAACAGCTCGGCAGTGCTTACGGATTCCGGCGGAATTCAGGAGGAGACTACCGCTCTAGGCATTCCTTGCCTCACACTACGGGACAACACCGAGCGTCCAGCCACCATTGAGGAAGGCACTAACATTCTGGCGGGAACCCGCAAGGCGTCGATACTGGACGCGTGGAGGCAGTTGCAGCAGAACCCCAAGCGAGGCCGAATCCCGAAGTACTGGGACGGGGGGGCAAGCGCGCGGTGCGTGGAAGTGCTGCGAACGTATTTCGCGTCGGGTGGTGCGGCGCGATAGCGCGGTCGCAATCCGAGGTAGAAATTACCAGCACGATAGCCCGGATCATCGCGTGCCGCGCTTTCAAGTCGAGCAAAGGGATTTGCCCCTCGCACACGGTGCTCATTCGAGTCTCACCACTTTCGAGGATAGCGCTTGCGTACGCGTTTAGGCACTGGTTCTGCGCACGAGTTCGAGCACGCGCTGCGCATTATGTGACCAGGTGAATCCGCGCCGGTCGATGGCGGCCCGCGCCGATGCTCCCATGGCCGCGCGGCGATTCGCATCGTTCACCAATTCCGCAAGCGCCTGGGCCATGCTGGCGGCATCGCGCGGCGTGAACAGCAAGGCTTCTGCACCGCCGGTGAGTAACTCTTTGACGTTGTCCTGCCGGGGAGCAACGATGGGCTTTGCCAAAGCCATGTACTCGATGATTTTCATAGGGCAGCAATACTCGTTGGCGGCCGGCTGAACCGCGATGTCCATCAGATCGAGGTAGGGCGGGACTTTGTGATGCGGCACCGGCCCGGTAAAGATGACCGAAGCCTGGAGGCAATTGTCTTGGACATATTGTCTGAGCTGGGGCATGGCCGGGCCGTCGCCAATCAGCAGGAGCGCGGCACGCTCGCGCATGGCGTCCGACTGGTGAAAGGCCTGCAGCAAGATATCCAGACCGTGCCAGTCCCGGAACCATCCAATGAAACC
>DATJAK010000096.1:0-10304 GCA_035516375.1 Bryobacteraceae bacterium | reverse complement strand
TTTTTTCATCGCCCATCTCGACGTATCCAAGGCAGCTGAACGGCCAGAGGTGCTGGGCCTTTGGCGCGACTTTGTGCTGCGCCTCTCGTCCACGCCAGTCGTGAGCATCGCCAAGATTCGCGGCCGCACGCGCGGCATCGGTAACGAGTTCGTGCTGGCCTGCGACATGCGCTTCGCCAGCCGGCAAAGCGCCCTGTTGGGCAACCCCGAGATCGGCGTCGGACTGGTCCCGGGCGGCGGAGCGCTGGAATGGCTCCCGCGCTTGGTCGGCCGCTCGCGCGCACTTGAGATCGTCCTCAGCGGCGACGATTTCGATGCTGATATCGCCGAGCGCTATGGCTGGGTGAACCGCACGCTGGACGATGACGATCTCGACTCGTTTGTCGATACTCTCGTCCGGCGTCTGGCGTCGTTCGACCGTGAAGCGCTAGCCGCTGCGAAGGCCCAGATCAATCGGTTCGGGACGCCGACAGCTACCGAGCTTCAGTCGAGCAACGACATGTTCTTCCCAACCCTGGCCTGGCCCAGTGCGCAGGCGCGCCGTGCCAAGGTCCGTAGTATCGGTTACGGTATTCGGAGCGACTTCGAATTGAACTTCGGCCGGTACCTTCCTGCGTTCGGGCGCGCGGACGACGATGACACGGATCCGCAGTCCGGCTGATCGTCGCCCTGGCGGCTTATTTCCTGGATCACGACGCACGCAGGTACGAGCTGATCTCACGCGTCTTTCAAGGACGAGCCGAAGGCCTCACGCGCGATGACATCCTCGACAACATCACGATTACCTGGTTGACGAACACGGCGCGTTCTGGCGCCCGTCTCTATTGGGCGAATTGGGGCAAACTCGGGTAGCAAATTCGGAGGAGAAACCACTATGGATGGTCCCTGACGTTGACGATGTCTATCGAATCGCAGCGTTGGACAGCCTGATTCACAAACGCCATCGTACTCTGAACGGTGAACGTCTCCGTGGCGGACGCGCAGGAACGAAAGTAGCGTGAGGGAGCCCGCCTCGCCACGGGCTCCCGGAACACGCAGCCGCTAGAACTGAAGGCGCAGGCCCATGCGGAAGGCGCGGGCGCTGGCCCGGTCGCCCACCGATCCGCTCGTGACGCCTCCATCACTGGTGATGACCCCAACACTCGAATCGGTAATATCGGTGGAGGGGTTAGCCCAGTTCGGGTGGTTGAAGAAGTTGTTTGCGGTCATCTCCCAGCGTAGCCGTGCACGTTCGTGGAACTGAAACTCCTTGGCGAAGCCGGCGCTGAACACATTGACTCCCGGCCCGATAATCACGCCCTTGCCCGACGTGCCGAAGTGGCCCGCCTGGGGAGGAGCAAACGCGGAAGGGTCAAACCATTCGTTGAGCGTCTGCTGGCTGCCGGACAGATTGGGGTTCTTCAGGATGTCGGGGCGCATCGTCACCGAGGCCGGTGTAGTCGAGTCGGTGTAGGCAATGCCCACCGGATCGTCGCCCGACCAGAACGGAGTCAGGAACATGCCCGTTTGCAGTGTGTAGATTCCGGTGAGTTCCCAACCGCCGACGAAAAGGTTGGCTACTTTGGAGACGTTGGAGCCGAACTTGCGGCCCCGGCCAAAGGGGAGCTGGTAAATGAAGTTCGAGGTCCAACGGTGCGTGGGAATCTCCATGGCCGGGCCGATTTCACGGTGCCGGTTACGCGGATCCTCCGAGAAGTATTGCCAGGTGTCAAAGTCCCAGTTGTAGTCCATGTCGTAGCGGTCGCGCGCCCACGTCCATGAGCTCTGGAAGTACAACCCTCCGGACAGATGCCGCAGCGCCTCCAGGGTCAGTCCGTTGTATTGATGACCCGCCCCGTTGGTCACGTAGTCGATCTCGGGAAAATTGGGGTAAGGCCGCGGCTTGTCGACAAAAGGCTGATCGTTGGCCACCGGTGTGTTGTAGTTATACACATACGGGCCTTTGCGCATAGCGGTTCCGATGTAGGAGGCTCGGAAGCCGGTGTTCCACTGCTGACGCTCGATGGTGAAGTTGTACTGCAAGGAATACGGCGTCTTGTAGTCCGGGTTCTGCGCGGCCGAGAGACTGACATCGGAGGGGCCGCCGGTCCCGGTACCCGGGAAGACGCGGGGGAAAATCACCTGCGGGTTGTCTTTTGGGTTGTTGTATGAAGGCTCCGCCAGCAGGAACGGCACGTCGCCGAAGTTCAAGGCGTAGGCTAGCGGCACCACGTTATAAAACACCCCAAATCCGGCCCGGAAAACAGTAGCGTTGCCCCAGGGCCGGTACGCCAAGCCGATGCGCGGCGCGATATTGTTTTTGTCCAGATGGACCAGAGTGTTGGGATCGAAGCCGACCGAGCTGGCGGTTGCTATTCCCACAAAGTTTTTCGGGAAGAGGGCGCTCACCTTCGACATGGCGTTGTCGGGGATGACCAGCTCGCCTGACTTGATGTCAAAAAGCGACATCATGCCGTTGTTCTCTCTCCAGTTCATGTGCAGCTCGTAGCGCACGCCCAGATTGAGAGTCAGCTTCGGACCAATCTTGAAGTCATCGGTGGCAAAGAAATCATACGACCACCGGTTCCGGGCCACTTCCACCGGGGGGAACGCGCGAGAGGCGGTAGTCGGGATGCCCAGCAGGAAGTCTGCGTACGGGTTGCCGGTAAAGCGGTCGGTGAACTTGACGTTGCCGAAAAGATTGGAACTGGCGCCGAAGTCGTCCCATTCGTCCCAAAGCAGCCGGAAGCCAAACTTCATATTGTGCCGGCCCTTAAACCAGCTCAAATGATCCTGGAATTCCTCGCTGTGGGTGCGGTATCCCTTCTGCCGCCAGGGATACTGGTACAGCCCCGTCATGCCGTTGTTGAAGCTCAGGTTGAGAATGCCGTTAATGTTCGGCAGGTTCGGGGCCAGGCCAACCAGCCCGAGATCCTGTACCAACTGGAGGCCGTGTTGTGTTGTCCCGAGACTCAGGTCGTAGTTGATGGGGTTGTTGTTCAGGCCGAATCCCCAACGCAGCTCGTTCAGCAGGGTTGGGGTGAACGAGTGGGTGTAGGAAGTGGTGGCCGCGCGGTCATCGCGCTGTTGCCAGCGTTGTCCGATCGTGGGTAGATTGCCTTCCCAGGGGCGACTGTAAAGGCGCGACCAGGTGTAACGCCCGAAGATCAGATCTTTGTCCGAGAACCTATGGTCGATGCGAGTGGTCCAGTAGGTTGATGGATCGTACTGCCGGATCTTGAGCTCGCGGTAGTTTTGTGTACTGAACGTGTTGGGATCGCCGTAGTTGGGGAGCGGGAAGAACTTGTCCTGAATCTTCAGGGACACGGGATTGAGCCGGGCCGTTGGGATCCGGTTGTTCGGGAACGGATTGCCGGTCGTCGGATCGATGATCGGCGTATCGGCTCCGGAGAAATCCCCGGTTCTCCAGGGCACGGGCGCGACAGTTGGGTTCAACCGGTCCTGGGCCGCGCTGCCACGCGCGGTCTCGTACGAATAGTAGAAGAACGTCCGATTGCGCCCGTCATAAATTTTCGGAAGCCAGACCGGGCCGCCGACCGCGGCTCCCGGAAGGTGGCGGATACCTGTCGCCCGCGAGGAGTCGAAAAACCCCCTCGCGCGGAACCAGGGGGTGGAATAGTAATCGAATACGGTGCCGTGAAGCTGGTTGGTACCCGACTTGGAGATGATCGTTACCTGCCCGATTGAAGAGAACTCGGCCGAGTTGTTGGAGAGGTCGACCTTCACCTCCTGGAACGATTCGATATAGTTGGCCAAAGGACCAGTTTGCGTGTTGTCCACTCCATCGGAGAAGGTGGTGCCGTCGATGGACCAGTTGTTCTCATTGACCCGGCTTCCGGCAAACCGGGTCACGCTGCTGCCATCCTGCCCTTGCAAGCCAGGCGCGAGGTTCAGCAGCGCCCATAAGCCTCGCGAATTGGTCGGAATGGCGTTGATCACCTGCGAGTCCTTGGTATCAGTGATGCGCGCGGTTTCCGTTTCGATCAGCGTGGCGCCGCCGGTAACCTCCACGGAGGTTTCGACACTGCCGATCTCCAGTTTGATGTCCACGCGGCGGACGTCGCGGGCCGCCAGTCCGACGTTGTCCATGACGAAGCTCTTGAACCCGGCCGCCTCGGCCCGCACCGTATACGATCCTTCCTTGAGCTGAGCGATCGTATAGTTGCCGTCCACGTTGGATTTGGCGGTGGTTGTGATGTTGGTCTGCACGTTGGTGGCGGCGACGGTGGCGTTGGGCACCAGCGCCCCGCTGGCATCCGTGACCGTGCCGGTGATGCTGGCGAAGGTAGTCTGCGCGTAGGCTCCGCCTGCCAAAGCCAGCAGGACCAGGCTTACCAGAAGGAAAACCCTTATTTGAGACATCGAAAACAAACCTCCTACGAAACCCATTGGCGTGCTCTCAGGCCCCCGTGAAGCCCAGGGAAGAGCCGGCATTCGGTTTCGGACCTAGTGTGATTGGCTACAGTCTACATCTGCTCGCACTCGCATACAAGTCTTTAAGGCCTTGAAATCTTTTGATTCTCCGTGTGGCTCCGATCCGCGAAAATGAGGCGTACGGCGGCCTTCACACCACCTGCAACACCAGGCACTTCAGATAATGTGTTTCCGGTACTGTCAATAAGATCGGATGGTCCTGAGCCTGGGTGCGGCGTTCGAGGACCCGCAGCTCGCGGCCGGCGTCGAGCGCCGCCTCGGCCACGATCTGGAGCAGCATCGCCTCGCTCAGGTGGTGGGAACACGAGCAGGTCACCAGGATCCCGCCGGGCCCCAGCAGCCGCAGAGCGCGCAGATTGATCTCTTTATATCCGCGCGCGGCGCCCTCGAGATTGCGGCGGTTCTTGGCGAAAGCCGGCGGGTCGAGGACGACGGTCGAGAACTCGCGCCGCGCCGACGAATAGCCCGCCAGGATCTCGAAGACGTCGGCCTCTCGAAATCCGACGTTGCCGATTCCGTTCGCCACGCGGTTTGCCTCCGCCATGGCCAGAGCCGCCGCGCTCGAGTCGATCGCTTCCACGGACTCGCACCGGGCGGCCAGATGCAGCGCGAACCCGCCGGTCGAAGTGAAGGCATCGAGCGCTTTGCCGTGCGCGTAGCGTGCTGCCGCCAGGTAGTTTTCCCGCTGGTCCAGAAAAATGCCGGTCTTTTGCCCGGCCAGCAGATCGGCGCGGAACAAGAGGCCGTTGATGCGTACCGTCAGCTCACTGGGAGCTTCGCCGAACACCACGCCGGTTTCGAGCGGCAACTGCTCGTGCGCGCGCACGGGCACGTCATTGCGCGCCACGATGCCGCGCGGTGAAAACAGGTCCGCGAGCGCCGAAAGAATCCACTCCTTCGCCGCATCCATGCCCTGATCGAGCGTCTGGATCGCCAGATAGTCGCCGTACCGATCGACGACCAGGGCGGGCAAGCGGTCGCCTTCGCCATGAACGACGCGGTAGGCATCGGTGTCGCGCACCATCTGCCGGCGGTATTCGTGGGCTTCGCGAATGCGGCGCGCAAAGAATTCGCGGCCGATTTCCTCGATTTCGCGCGAGAGCAGCCTCAGGCAGATTTGCGAAGTGGAGCTGTAATGCGCCATGCCGAGCGGCCGGCGCTGCGGGTCCAGAACCTTAACCACCGAGCCAGGCGCGGCGTGATCCCGCTCGACAACATCACTCGAGAACACCCAGGGGTGCCCGGATGCGACCCGGTCGGCGCCCTTGCGGTTGACGCGGACTTCGGTCATGCAATGGCACAGGCATTCCTGCCTGTGCGCCGTTCGATGCTGAACAAAGACCCACAGGCACGCATGCCTGTGCCACAAACGGCCATCACCGCATGGCCTGCAAGCGCGCGATGCGCTCTTCGGTGGAGGGGTGCGTCGAGAACAGCCGCATCAGCGATTGGCCAGTGAATGGCTTGATGATGAACATGTGCTGCGTGGCAGGCGTGGCCTCCATGGGAATGCGCTTCGAGTACGTCTCCAGCTTCTGTAGAGCCGAGATCAGCTCGTACGGCGTGCCCGTGTACTTGGCGGAAGCCGCATCGGCATCATATTCCCGTGTGCGCGAGATGGCCATCTGGATCAGCATGGCCGCAATCGGCGCCAGCACCAGCATCAGCAAGCCGCCCCAGACGCCTCCGCCGCTGTCCTCGTCGTCGCGCCGTGGCCCTCCGAACCAGAAGGCCATGCGCGCGAGCGCTGTGATGGCCGCCGCAATCGTGGCGGCCACCGAGCTGATCAGAATATCGCGGTGCAGCACGTGGCCCAGCTCGTGCGCCACCACGCCTTCGATCTCGCGATCGTCCATCAGCCGGAGAATACCCACGGTGAAAGCCACCGAAGCGTGCGACGGGTTTCTGCCCGTCGCAAAAGCGTTAGGCGATTCCTCGGGAATGAGCCACAGCTTGGGCATGGGAAGGCCCATTCTCTGGGTCAAATTCCGGACGATCGGCGCCACGCGCCGGTAGACTTCCGGGTTTTCCGTCTCACTCACTGGCTGGGCGGAGTAGGTTGCGAGCGCGATCTTGTCGGAAAAGAAGTACCCGGCAAAATTCATCACTACCGCAAATGCCAATCCAATGTAGATGCCGTTCCTGCCTCCCAGCGCCTGTCCGCCCCAAATCAGCAGCGCGCTCAGCAATCCCAGCAGCAGAACGGTTTTGATCGTGTTGCCTGAGTGCATATAAGAACCGGGACCGGCCTGCGGCCTGTCCCGTCTCCCGTTATCTTTCCTTCGTCGCCAGTTCCGGCACTTGGACCTTCTTGGCGAATGACAGGCTGCGCTTGTCGGCGCCGCCTTCTACCACCACCGCGTCGCCCGGCGCGAAATCGCCGCTGAGCAACCGCAGCGAAAGGGGATCCTGGATCAGCCGCTGGATCGCGCGCCGCATGGGCCGCGCCCCGAAAGCCGGATCGTAGCCTTCAGCCATGAGCACGTCTTTGGCGCTCTGCGCCACTTCGAGGTGGATGCCCCGGGCGATGAGCAGATTGTTCACGCGGCGAAGCTGAATATCGATGATCGCCGTCAGGTGCTCCTGGCGGAGCGGGTTGAATACGATGATGTCGTCCACCCGGTTGAGGAACTCCGGCCGGAAGGTCTTGCGCAATGCGTCGAGCAGGTTCTTGCGCGCGCCGTCGTTTCCATCCTGGCGGACGTTCACCGAGAACCCGATGGGACCCATCTGCCGGATCTCGCCGGAGCCGACGTTAGAGGTCATGATAATCACCGCGTTCCGGAAGCTCACGGTCCGGCCCTGCCCGTCGGTCAGCCGGCCGTCGTCGAGAATTTGCAGCAGCGCGTTGAAGACGTCCGGATGGGCCTTCTCGATTTCATCGAACAGCACCACCGAGTACGGCTTGCGGCGCACGTACTCGCTCAACTGCCCGCCTTCTTCGTACCCGACATATCCCGGAGGCGCGCCGATCATGCGTGAAACCGCGTGCTTCTCCATGTACTCGGACATATCCACGCGGATCATGGCTTTCTCGTCGTCGAATAGAAACTCGGCCAGCGCCCGCGCAAGCTCGGTTTTCCCAACCCCGGTCGGGCCGAGGAAGATGAAGCTGCCGATGGGGCGGTTCGGGTCTCCCAACCCGGCGCGGTTGCGGCGGATCGCGTTGGAAACCAGACTCACGGCTTCGTCCTGTCCCACCACGCGCTCGCGCAGGCCATCTTCCATGTGAACCAGTTTCTGAACCTCGCTTTCGAGCATCCGGGTGACCGGAATTCCCGTCCACTTGGCGACGATGCGCGCGATATCTTCTTCGTCGATTTCCTCTTTGAGCAGCGAGCTGCCCTTGGCCTTGATCTCTTCGAGCTGTCTGGTGGCTTCCACCAGCTTTTTTTCGATCTCGGCCAGCCTGCCGTAGCGCAACTGAGCGGCCAGCTCCCAGTTTCCCGAGCGGCTGGCATTCTCCTCCTCCAGGCGAACCTTGTCCTGCTCCTCTTTCAGCTCGCGCACCCGGCTGATGGCAGCCTTCTCATGCTCCCACTTGGCACGCAGATCGGCCGATTCAGCGCGGATCCGCTCCAGCTCATTCTCCACCGCCCGGAGGCGTTCTTTGGAGGCCGGATCGTGTTCGCGGTTGAGCGCCTGGCGCTCGATTTCGAGCTGCGTGATGCGGCGGTCCACCTGGTCTACTTCGAGCGGCATGGAGCCGATCTCGATGCGCAACGCGGCTCCCGCCTCGTCGATGAGGTCGATGGCCTTGTCCGGCAGGAAACGGTCGGTGATGTAGCGGTTGGAGAGCACCGCGGCGGCCACAATCGCCGAGTCCTTAATGCGCACACCGTGATGGATTTCGATTTTCTCTTTTAAGCCGCGAAGGATGGCAATGGTGTCATCCACCGTGGGCTCGCCCACCATCACCATCTGGAAACGGCGCGCCAGAGCCGCGTCCTTCTCGACATACTTGCGATATTCTTTCAGCGTGGTAGCGCCGATGCAGCGCAGTTCGCCTCGAGCCAGCGCCGGTTTGAGCATGTTGGCGGCGTCGATCGCGCCTTCGGCCGAGCCGGCGCCCACCAGGGTGTGTAGTTCATCGATGAAACAAACGATCTCGCCGTTCGAATCCGTGATTTCTTTGAGCACGGCTTTGAGGCGGTCTTCAAACTCCCCCCGGAACTTGGTTCCGGCCACCATGGAGCCGAGGTTCAACGACACGAGCCGCTTGTTGCGCAACTGTTCGGGAACATCGCCTTTGACGATGCGTTGCGCCAGACCCTCGACAATCGCTGTCTTGCCGACGCCAGGTTCGCCGATCAGCACCGGGTTATTTTTGGTGCGCCGGCTCAGGACTTGCATAACCCGCCGGATCTCATCATCACGGCCGATCACGGGATCGAGCTTGCCCTTGCGCGCCTGATCCGTCAAATCGACGGCATAGCGTTCCAGGGCCTGGTATTTTGACTCGGGATTCTGGTCGGTGATGCGCTGCGTTCCGCGAACGGAAACCAGCGCCTTCAGGATGGCGTCATAGGTCGCACCGGCGCGGTTGAGCAACTGGCCCGCCGGTTCCGCCCGATTTTGGGCGATCGCCAGGAGCAGGTGCTCGGTCGAGACGAATTCGTCCTTCATTTTCTCGGCTTCCTCAGAAGCCCGTTCCAGCACCTGATTGAGTGACGGGGAGATGTACATCCCGGGCCCGGCGCCCGAGACGGTCACCTTCGGGACGGACGTAAGCATCCTCTCGGCTTCCAGCACCACCGCATCCGGATGCACATCGCATTTTTCCAGTACGGGGCGCACGATGCCGTCCTTCTCAGTCGCCAGGGCGATCAGTAAGTGCAATGGATACAACGCCTGGTGCTGGTTCTTGTCGGCGATCGCCTGGGAGTGCTGGACAGCTTCCTGAGCTTTTTCGGTAAATTTGTCAAAGCGGAACAATTGGTGACCTGCTTTCTAACAACTGCTCCGGGGCGGCTCCCGGCCACCCCGGTGTCTTACCGCTCTACTGCATTCGATGCCCGAACTTATTGTTTCTGTTCAACTTTTACCTGGCGGGGCTTGGCGGCCTCTTTCTTGGGCAGAGTCACGGTAAGGACCCCATCTTTATAGTCCGCCGAAACCTTGTCCGTGTCCACGGTTCCGGGCACGGCAAAATTTCGGACGAAGCTGCCATAGCTCCGTTCGATCCGGTGATAACCCTTTCCGGATGTTTCGCCTTCAAACCGCCGTTCGCCCTTGATCGAAAGGGTCTGGTTCTCCACGTGGACGTTGATGTCCTCGAGCTGAACATCGGGCAAGTCGGCCTTCACGATCAGCTCGTTCTCGGTTTCCAGAATATCGACGGGAGGCGACCACGGGCGGCTGGTGCGTGGCTCGCTCATCAACCGGGTCAGGCTGTTGCCAAAATCTTCCAGGAAACGAAGGTTGCTGAAGGGGTCATGGCTTAACGACATAGATTCAAATCTCCTTTTATAAAATGAGCTTCACAGTAGCTAATAATCTAAATATGAATGAATCATAAAACATGAGTCTTATATTGTCAAGCAAACGGGGACAGGGATCTTGCTTTTATAAGTAAGTGTCCTATTTTCTTGTAATTAACGGATGTCTCGGATGTGGTGCTGAAGATCGAGTGGCCCCAGGATCTGGCGGGCCTCGACTTCGCGGTCGCTCCCGACCTGAAGCCGGCACCAGGGATGCAGGAAGTCGCCTAGCGGCGCGAAGCGCTTCCCGAACTCATCCCCAAGTACGCAGTAGGGAATACCGGCTTCCTCCAACAGACCCTTGGCCGCAGCAATGGCTACGGGATCGCTGGTCTCCAGAACCGTGACCAGATCGAGATCGGGAACGCCGGGGTTTACGGGTTCCGGCGG
>DATJAK010000095.1:0-16237 GCA_035516375.1 Bryobacteraceae bacterium | reverse complement strand
GATTGCGCTTGCAGCGAGCCGAATCCTTGGCTACTGTGGCCAAGGCAGTGGACGTCTCGGTCGGATTTCTGAGCAACCTGGAACGATCCCAAAGCGGCGCATCGGTGGGGATCATGCGCCGTCTGGCGCAATATTACGGCTTGAATATTCTGGATTTCTTCGGCGACGGTGTCGCGTCCTCGCCGCTCATTCGCCCGGGCGAGCGGCGCGTTCTGCCAGGCGGCGAAGGTGTGCAGATGGAACTGCTGGCCTCCGGCAAGATCACCATGGAGCCGCACCTGTTCCGCGTGGCGCCGGGCGCCGGGAGCGGAGATGGCTACGCACATGAAGGAGAGGAGTTCCTGTTCATCATCCGCGGGCAACTGGTGATTTCTCTCGAGAGCCAGGAATATCGCCTGCGCTCCGGGGATAGCTTTTACTTCGACAGCAAGACCCCGCACCGGTGGCATAATCCTGGGAAAAAAGAGACGACCATCCTTTGGATCAACACGCCGCCGACTTTCTGACGAGCTTGGACTAAGCGCCGATCATTCACCGTACGCGGATTCACCGAGAAATATAGCGCGGCGACAACACTCCTGCTAATCGGGAGGGCGCTTTGCCAAGTTCGCGAACCATCGTCATGCTGATGCTAGTTGGCTGTCTCGGCGGCGAGGTTAGAGCTTCGAACTACGCTCTCGTGACCGAACCGGACCAGGGACTTAGTCCTATCTACAACCTCATCAGTTCGGCCAAGAGCACGCTGGACATGACCATGTATGAACTGACCGACACGCAGGCTGAACAGCTGCTCGCGCAAGCGGCCGCCTTGGGCGTGAAGGTGCGGGTCATTTTGGATCAGAATCTCGAAAAAAACAACAACACGACAGCCTACAACTACCTCGCCGCCCACAACGTGCAAGTCCACTGGGCCAATCCGAAGTACTCCGCGACGCATCAAAAGACCATCATCGTGGATGGGTCCTCGGCCGCGATCATGACGCTGAACCTCACCTCGCAATACTACTCGACCAGCCGCGATTTTGCGGTAATCGAGAACGATCCCAACGATGTCGCAGCCATCGAAGCTACCTTTAATGCCGACTTCTCCAACAGCGCGATTGAGCCGCCGGATGGAGACGATCTGGTATGGAGCCCCACCAACTCGCAGCCGGTCATTCTGAGCGTGATCAACTCCGCGCAGCACAGCCTGCTGGTGGAAAACGAGGAGATGGGCGACACCAACGTCGTCAATGCCCTGGTGAGTGCGGCCGGACGGGGCGTGCTGGTGCAGGTTGTCATGACGAACAGCAGTAACGATTACTCGACGCAGTTCACCCAGCTTGTAGCTGCGGGCGTCGAGGTCTCCACGTACGCTGCCAACGCACCGCTTTATATTCACGCCAAGGTGATTCTGGCCGATTATGGCAGCGCGGGCGCTCAGGTGTTCATTGGTTCCGAAAATTTTTCCAGCGCGTCGTTAACGAGAAACCGCGAGCTGGGCCTTACTACTTCGGATCCAGCGATCCTGCAATCCATCGACGGTGCGCTCACCGGCGATTTCGTCGGGGGTACTCCTTGGGCGGGCAGCCAACCGGGACTGGCTGTCGTCAATGCCGCCAGCTCGCAGCCCGGCTTCGCCTCGGGGGCCTGGGTAACGATCTTCGGCACGAATCTCGCGCCGATCGAAG
Organism: Bryobacteraceae bacterium; assembly: GCA_035516375.1. GTDB lineage: Bacteria > Acidobacteriota > Terriglobia > Bryobacterales > Bryobacteraceae > PSRJ01. The sequence continues at coordinate 14,567 of DATJAK010000095.1, read as the reverse complement.
ACGACTGGACAAGTTCCATCGTCAACGGTCAACTGCCAACATCATTAGACGGAGTTACTGTGACCGTCGGCGGCCAACCCGCCTATCCAGCCTTCATCAGTCCGACCCAGATTAATGCGGTCGCTCCCGACGTAGGAACGGGAACGCTTTCGGTAACTGTGAGTGCTCCCGGCGGCAGCAGTACGCGAACACTGGCAGTAGCGCAGGCGGTGCAGCCGGCCTTCTTTGAGTGGGGGAACTATGCAGTGGCTACGCACCAGGATTACAGCTATGCAGCAAAGAACGGCGCTCTGGCGGAAACCACTGTGCCAGCCGCGCCCGGCGAGGTGATTATTCTCTGGGGCACCGGTTTCGGTCTGACGACTCCGCCTGCACCTGTGGGCGCCGAGGCGCTTTCCGATGTGTCCTACAACACTGCCAGCCCGGTCAACGTGACTCTGGGGAACATGCCAGTCACCGTCTTGGGCGCGGCCCTGGCGCCTGGATTCGCCGCGCTGTATCAAGTCGCCATCCGGACTCCGGAATCCTTGGAAGACGGCGATTACCCCGTGGTTGCGACAGTTTCCGGCGCGCAGTCGCCTTCGGGCGTACTCCTGACTGTCCGGAAGTAAGGCGGCGGTCGTAACGTCGTCGAACTCTGCAAGAGAGAATTCCAGCGCGTGTAGCACTGAACGTTGCATGCGAACTTGGTCCCTCAGCGCCGCCGTAGCGCTCTTCTGTGTCTGCTCTCTCGCTGCTCAGCCCGTCGATGACACCCAGCTCAAACAGGTGATCATCTTCGGCCGTCACAGCGTGCGGGCGCCCGTTGCGCCCAATGCCTACCTCAACAATTTCTCTGTGCAACAATTCCCGGACTTCGGCGTTGCGGCCGGCATTCTGACCCCCAACGGCGAGAAGCTGGAGACGATTCTCGGCGGCTACTACCGCCAATGGCTCACCCAGGAAGGAATCCTGACCGGCAACGACACGGCCGACGCCAACTTCGTTTTTTTCCGCGCCAACGCGATCCCGCGCACCGTGGACACTGCGCTCCACCTTTGGGCCGGCATGCTGCCGGGGGCCCCTGTAAACGTTCAATACCTAACCCCGTCAACAGCCAACGATCCGCTCTTCAATCCCGTGGGCGCGGGCGTCGCGCTGCTCGATTCACAGATGGCGATCGCCTCCGTCCTGGGACGACTCGGCGGCAGTCCACAGTCGTTGGCCTCTGCCTACGCTCCGGAGTTCGCCCTCACGCGCTCGGTTTTACTTGGCTACCCGGCCAGCCAGATCCCGCCACCCCCGACCCCGGCGAATGTAACCGACGTCACTGATTTCACCGCCAATCCCATCACCGTCACGGCCGGGACGCAGGGGGCGCCGATCGCTCTGGGAGGGCTCAGCACGGTTAGCAATGCCGTCGATCCGTTCACCATGGAGGACGCCGATGGGCTACCGACCGGTTGGAGTCAATTGAGCGCCGGCGGCGTCAGCCAGACCTCGCGCATTTCCAACCTGGTCCTCGATCTGGAATTCCGCACGCCGTATTTGAGCCGGGTGCAGAGTTCCAATGTGGCCTCGCACATTGTTCGATCCATGGTTCAGTCAGCCACCGGGAATGCGATGACGGGAGCGCTGGGAACTCCGTCCACTAAGCTTGTCGTTCTGATCGCCTCGGACGTAAACGTCTGCGGGCTCGCCGGCCTGTTCCATATCGACTGGCTGCTGCCTGGATACCAGCCGGACTTCTGTGGTCCGGGCGGCGCTATCGTGTTCCAACTCCGCCAGTCTCAGAGTACCGGCGAGTATATCGTTCGGGCCTCTTACGTCGGACAGACTTTGGACCAGTTGCGTAATCAAACGCCGCTAACCCTCGATGCGGGCCCGGCTATCGCCCCGGTGTTCATTCCGGGCTGCAGCGTCCAGAATGCCACGTTCGACTGCCCACTCGGGAGATTCGTCGAAATCGCAAACCAGTTGATTGACCCGTATTCCGCGGACCTGGTGAACTGAGCTCTCCGTCATCAAAATCGCTGAGAGTAAAACCACGCGCGAAGCACTGGCTGACTAATGAACATGAAGATCCATTCTCTCCGGCTCATCACATTAGCTCTCATGTGCGGCCCCTTCCTGGCGGCGCAGCCCGCCGATGATACTCAGCTTAAGCAGGTTATAATCTTCGGCCGGCATGGTGTGCGAAGCCCGGTTTTGCCTAACAAGGCCCTTAACCTTTTCTCTGCGACCCAATTTCCAACCTTCACCGACACGTCTGGCAATCCTCTGGGTATTGCAGTCTTGACCCCCAACGGCGGCACGATTGAGACTCTTTTGGGTGGATACTTCCGTCTCTGGCTCATCCAGCAGGGACTGCTGACCGGCAATGACTCCTCCGACGCCAACTTCGTATATTTCCGCGCCACCGACACTCCGCTGATCACTGACACAGCCAAGGCCTTTTGGACCGGCCTGCTGCCGGCGGGCGGGACGCCCAACATTAATGTCGTGCCAGGCAACGACCCTCTGTTCAATCCCGTAGGCGCGGGTGTCGCGCTGCTGGATCTGCAAATGGCACTGGCGGCCGTGAACGGACGTCTGGGCGGTAACCCGCAGGCGTTGGCCGCCGCCTACGCCCCTGAACTGGCGCTCACGCGCTCGGTTTTGTTCAACTATCCCGTCAACGCAACCCCGGTTCCCTTGGCTCCGGCTGGCAAAATTGACGCCACCCAGGAACCCATCACACTGGCAACCGGAGATAGTACTTTACCTGTGAGCATCGGAGGGCTAACCGATGTCATTGGCGCCATCGATCCTTTCGTCATGGAGTACGCGAATGGAATGCCGGCCGCGGAGGTTGGCTGGGGCCAGTTGACCGCGGGCGGCGTCAGCCAGACCTTCCGCTTGTACGACCTGCTCCTCGATCTGGAGTTTCGCACGCCCTATCTGGCGCGCGTGCAGAGCTCGAACCTGGCCTCGCACATTGTCCGATCCATGGTTCAGGCAGCCACCGGGAATGCGCCCGGTGGCGCGCTGGGAACTCCGTCCACCAAAGTGATCGCGTTGATTGCTTCGAACACCAATATCACCGGGCTCGCGGGCCTGTTCCATCTCGATTGGTTGCTGCCCAGTTACGAAGCCGACGTGGCTGCTCCGAGCGGCGCCCTGGTGTTCGAACTTCGCCAATCGCAGTCCAGTGGCGAGTACATTGTCCGGGCCTCCTACGTCGCGCAGACCATGGACCAACTTCGCAATCTCACGCGGCTCACGCTCGATGCGCCGCCGGCTAGCGCCCCCGTCTTCATCCCCGGTTGCAGTGTCGATAATGCAACCTTCGACTGCCCGCTGGGAAGATTTGTCCGGATCGCAGACCAGGTGATTGACCCGCATTCGGCGGACTTTGTGAACTAGGAGCAGCTCCTAGCGTGCGGCGCATTCGAAAAAATCTGCCACTTCAATCAAAGTGAGTTAGAATAACTTTAGCTCCGTCCGGAGTTGCACGATAATCGAGCGCCGAAGCCTTCGGCTGCTTGCCAGAATCCACGCGAACTTCCCCTGCGGCTGGAACCACGTGCTCCAAGGAGCCTCAAACAATGACAAGAATGGGCGATCGTTTTCCGTTTCGATCGGCGGCCCTGACGCTCGCGCTGGTTGCTTCCGGCTCGCTGGCCTATGCGCAATCCAAGCCTCCAGCGCTCCCGAATCTGGGCCAAGACCTCACACCACTAGGCACGCTGATCTCCTTGAACCCCGGTATAGCCGACGATCCAAATTGGCTGGCCACCGGCGCCGTTACTACCGTAGTGAGCCCACTGGGCGACACCATGCTAGTTCTGACCAGCGGGTTCAACCGCATCTACAACAACCCGCTGGTGGGTTTGCCGCTGCTCGCCGCGTGGACTGCGGCGGACTCAACCGAGCACGTGTTCGTCTACGACATTACGGCGCAGGCTCCGCTCTTGAAGCAGGTAGTGCCGGTCTCAATTACGATTCCTTTACCAGGCGGCGCCAGGATCCTGGGAAGTACCTTTAACGGGATCGTCTTCGATCCATCGGGCCTCGCTTTCTACGTGCCGGGCGGCCCGGACGACATTGTCCACATCTTTACTCTGAGCGCCAGCACCGGACTGTGGAGCGAAGCTGGAAATCTGCCGATTAACCTCGGCCACGGCGCTTTGGGAGGTCTGGGACTGAACGCGACCAGCACCAGTGGACCAGTACCGATAAACGAACAAGTTTCCGTGACGCCTTGCGCCGCTGGGGTGGCTATTTCGAGCGATGGCAAGACATTGGTGGTGGTGAACTATGCCAACGATTCGATTACGGTCTTAAACCGGGGGACCGGCAATTACACGAATTGGGTGAACAGAGCGGAACTCGATCTGCGCCCGGGCAAAAGCAACCCAGCGCAGGCTGGCGTGCCGGGTGGTGAATATCCGTTTTGGGCGGTTATCAGGGACAAGGGAGTAAGCCCGACCGCCTACGTGTCCAGTATTCGCGATCGCGAAATCGACGTGGTGAGTTTGACCGGGAGGCCGGCGGTAATCGCCCGAATCCCAGTGAAGGGCCAGCCCAACAAGATGACGCTGAACGCGGCCCAGTCGCTGCTATACGTCGCCGACGACCAGTCCGATACGGTGGAGGTGATCGACACCTCGAAAAACGCCGTGGTGGAAAGCATCCCCGTCATTGCGCCTCTGCTGCCCGCCAAACTGGCGCGCTATAAGGGCGCGAACCCCAACAGCGTGACACTTTCTCCGGACGAGAAGCAACTCTATGTGACCGACGGCAACCTGAATTGCGTCTCCGTAATCGCGCTGGGCGGCAGCAACAGCGGTGACCAGGTCATTGGCCTCATCCCGACCGGTTGGTATCCCAACTCATCCAGCTTCAGCCCCGATGGCAACTCCATGTACGTGGTCAATTCAAAATCGCCCACCGGCGCGAATCCCGACTGGTGCTATGGCGGCTATGGGCCGGGGCCGCCCGCGAAAAATTGCATGACCGCGAATCAATATAATCCCCAATTAACCAAAGCCGGATTGCAGAGCTTCCAGCTTCCCTGCGCAACGCAGCTCACAGGGCTGACGGCGCAGGTAATCGCCAACGATCGTTTCACCAGCACCGAGAGCGACAGCGACGCTGCGGTGATGGCAGCCGTGCACAGCGTCATCCAGCACGTAATCTTCATCCTGAAAGAAAACCGGACCTACGACCAGATTCTGGGGGACTTGAAAACGCTGGACGGTAAACCGATCGGCAACGGTAATTCTGCATTGACTGAGTTTGGAGAGATGAATACGCCGAATCAACATAGCCTGGCCCGAACCTTCGTTACGCTGGATAACTTCATGGACAGCGCCGAGGTCAGCTTTGACGGCTGGCTGTGGAGCACTTCGGCGCAGGCGCCCGACATGGTCCAAAAAGAATGGCCGATCGCCTACGCGTATCGCGGCCTCAGCGACGAATCCGGGGGTTTGAATCGCAATATCAATGTCGGAATTGCGACCGTCGCTGGCCGCCAGGCCGCTAATCCTCTGACACCATCCGATCCGGACCTGCTGCCGGGCCAAACCGATGTGACGGCGCCGGACGGACCGAATAATGAAGTCAATACCGGCTACTTGTGGGATTCCGCGCTTAGGGCTGGCCTCACCGTTCGCAACTATGGCTTCTTCGTGGATACCACTCGCTACAATACGCCCACCAACCAGATTCCTCTGTCGCGCAATCCTACCCAAACCGGGACCATCATGGGCATACCTACCAATGCCGCCCTGGCCCCCTACACCGATCCGTACTTCCGCGGTTTCGACAACGCCTATCCGGATTTTTACCGCTATCAGGAATGGTCCCGGGAGTTCGACGCCAACTATGGCGTCAGCGGCCTGCCTGCGCTCAGCCTGGTGCGCCTCATGCACGATCACACCGGGAACTTCGTTGCAGGCAGCGGAGGCGCACCGCCCGGTGCGATTGACGGCTTGACCACTCCGGAGTTGCAGGTCGCCGACAACGACTATGCGGTAGGCTTGCTGGTGCAGAAGATCGCAGGCAGCCGCTACGCCAACAACACGCTGATCTTTGTCGTGGAGGACGACGCGCAGGATGGCGGCGACCACGTCGATTCGCATCGCACCACCGCCTACATCGTGGGGGCCTACGTGAAGCAAGGCGCGGTGGTCTCCACACCATACAACACCCTGAACTTCCTGCGTACCATGGAAGAGGTTCTGGGCCTGCCTCCGATGAACCTGAACGATGCGCTGGCCGCGCCTATGGCGGATGTCTTTAACATGACCGCCCTCGCCAATCAGCAGCCGAGCCCGTGGGGCTTCACTGCCGCACCCTCGGCCTACCTTTACAATTCGCAACTGGTGCTGCCTCCACCGCCCGCCGGGTTGATCGTGCCCAAGCCCACGCATAACGCAAAATACTGGGCTCGCGTCACCAAAGGAATGGATTTTACGGACGCGGATCGCGTCGATCCCACCGAGTTCAATCGTGTTCTCTGGAAGGGATTGATGGGCAACAAGCCTTATCCTGCGTCGTTGAGGGCAACGCACCCGCGCGAGGACCGCGACGACGCGCTCGAGCGTAGAGCACCGCCGTTGAAGAAAGATCGGGACTAAACAGGCCAAACGGTCGCGCTCGGGCAGGCCCCAGCGAACCCAACTTCCTTTGACCCGGAGCCGGAGGATCTGTTCAACTAAGTGTGTTTGACGGCCGCGAGTGCTAAACGCAGTTTCGGTCCGGCTGTCGATCGCCGCCTGAGTTCGACGGACTGGAGAATCATATGCGCTACATCGAGCCCACGGAGAAGTCGCCAACGCGCGGATCGCACATGCGTGGATTAGTTGTTTTGTTGACATTTACTGTTGCAGCTCTGGCACAGGACCCACCCGTGGTTCCGGGCGCGCAGACGGCTACGCCGGTTCCGTCCGGTGTTCCTCTTCGCGTGGCGCTGGAACATCGTGTCGCGATCAAGCGCGTGGGCGAACCGATGCAGGGACGGTTGGTAGAACCGGTCTGGGTTTTTGACCGCATGGTCCTTCCAGCAGGAAGCATCGTGGAAGGGCACATCGCTGAAATCGGCGGAGTCCCGGCCGGACGGCGTTTAACAGCGCTCCTGTCCGGCAACTTGACGCCGCCCCGCGACGTCCGCGCGCAGTTCGACACCTTAGTTCTCAGCGACGGTTCGCGGCTATCTCTGCGCACTTCTCCGTCCAACGGTACAGCACACACCGTGCGAGTAAGGGCGCCGGGGAAGGAGCAGCAAGATCGCAAGCCCGCGGTCCAAAGTCCGGCGGCCATTCGCGCCTTCACAGCGCCAGGCAAGATGAGCCGGCTGAAATCCACTCTAATCGGCATGCTGCCCTATCATCGGCAAGCCTGGTCAGCCGGAACGCTTTTCCAAAGCGTATTGCAGGAACCGTTGACGGGAGTGCCCGCGGGTTATGTCGAAGCGCCGCCTGGTGATTCCTCGGCCGTCCCATCTGGGGTCCAGGAAGTCAGCGCGCGCCTAATGACGTCCATCAACTCCGCGACGGCGCGAAAACGGGCTCCCGTGGAGGCGATTGTGACCCAGCCCCTGTTTACGGCCGGCCACAGCTTGCTGATTCCGGAGGGCAGCCGCCTGACCGGAGAGATCGTAGAGACGCAACCGGCTCGCCGCTTTCACCGTAACGGAAAGATGCTTTTCGTGTTCCGTCAGATCACGCTGCCGGCGGGCCCCGCGCAGCTGATCCAAGGCCAGATGGAAGGTGTCGAGGCCAACTTCGAGGCTCACTTGGCCGTAGATTCAGAAGGCGCTACGCGCGCCACCAGCCCGAAGACCCGGTTCATTTTCCCGGCCATTGCGCTGGCCGTCGCAGGACTTTCGCTGCATCAGGATTTCAATTCCCAGGGTGTTCCCGACCAGGATCTCGGAGGCCGCGCGGAATCAGGCGCGGTGGGGCTGGGGTTAATCGGCACCTTACTCGCGCAGGCTTCCCACTCACTCGCTTCGAGCATCGCGTTCACTGGCGCCGGCTTCAGCCTCTACTCCACCTTCATCGCGCGCGGTCAGGACGTGTTCCTGCCGCAGAACACACTGGTTACCATCAGCATCGCGGCGCGCGGCGGCGATGCCAGCGCCGGAGAGCCCGTGAAGTAAGGCCGGCCGTTCGTGTATCGGATAGTGCCGCCGCGTTCCATGAAGCTCGCCGTTGCAAACCACAACGCCGGGTATATACTCGCCTATATGCTGAAATGTACAGGCGGGTCCCCATTGAAAATCCCGTGTCATGCACTGTGCCTGAGGCTCGGCCTCTTCCTGCTGCCGTGCGCGGTGTTTGGGGCCTCGCGTTCCGGAGAGGCGGTATATCAGAAGCGCTGCTCGGGCTGCCATGAGCAGACCAGCCCGCGCATTCCGCATCGCGAGGCGCTCCAGAAGATGCCGTCCACGCGCATTCTGCGCGCACTCGATTCTGGCGCCATGATGTCCATCGCGTTCACCATGAGCCGCGAAGACCGGATCGCTGTGGCCTCCTACTTGGGAACCGATGCCGCGGTTCCGGGTCCGCCGGCTTCGGCGTTTTGCTCGGATCGCAGCGTCAAACTCGCTGCCGCGCCAAAGGTCGTATGGAATGGATGGAGTCCCGGCTCCAACAACGCGCGCTTTCAGGCGGTCGATGCGGCCAAGTTGAGCATCGATCAAGTGCGCGGGCTCAAGCTGAAGTGGGCCTTCGGCTTCGATGGCGACGCCACTGCCTTTGCGCCGCCTACTGTTATCGACGGGCAGATGTTCATCGGTAGCGCGGGCGGGCTGATCCATGCCTTGCATGCCGATAGCGGATGTTTGCAGTGGGTGTTTCAAGCCAACGGGCCGGTGCGGTCCTCCATACTATCGGCGCCACTGGATGGGCAGCATGCGCTTTTGTTCGGCGATATGACAGGCTGGTTTTACGCCGTCCAGGCCGAAACCGGGAAGCTGCTGTGGAAACAGCACATCGAAACGCACGACTCCACGCGCCTCACGGGAGGGCCGATGGCGTACAACGGAACCGTGTACGTCCCGGTGGCTTCGTGGGAGGAAACGCGCTCCGGCGATCCGGATTACGCGTGCTGCACGTTCCGGGGCAGCGTGGTCGCGCTTCGCATCCGCGATGGCGAGCAATTGTGGAAGACCTACATGACCGCTGAGCCCAAGGAGACCGGAAAGAACGCGCGCGGGATCTCGCGATTTGGGCCGTCGGGTGTGGGCGTCTGGTCCGCGCCGACGCTGGATGCGAAGCGCGGCTTGCTGTATGTGACGACCGGCGACAATTATTCGCTTCCGGCCACTGAAACCAGCGACGCCGTCATGGCGCTGGATCTGGCCACGGGCAACGTGGTGTGGTCCAAGCAGATCACGGAGAAGGATGTTTTCAACGGCGCCTGCGGGCGCGATCCCGGCAGTTGCGGCGAAAAGCCCGGTCCGGATTTCGATTTCGGCTCCTCCGCGATTCTTGCGACCGCGCCGGGCGGCCGCGAACTCCTGCTGGCCGGCCAGAAATCGGGAATTGTCTGGGCGCTGGATCCGGCCAAGAAAGGCGACATCGTTTGGCAGACGCGCGTCGGGGAAGGTGGCTTGAATGGCGGCGTGCAATGGGGCATGTCGACCGACGGTCAGCGCGTCTATGCCGCGGTTTCCGACGTGCACCGTACCCGCCAGACCAACGCTTTGGAGGCGCGCCGCATCGTCCCGGATCCTAAAAAAGGAGGCGGGCTGACGGCGTTGCGGGTCGCGGACGGCAGCGAGCTTTGGCACGTCACGCCCACGCCGTGTCCGGATGATGCACCGGCTGGCTGTAGTCCCGCTCAACCTGGCGCGGTGACCGGCATTCCCGGAGTGGTTTTTGCGACGTCCGCCGATGGACACATCCGCGCGCATTCAGCCGAGGACGGCAAGCTTTTGTGGGATTTCGATACCGTGCGCGAATTCCAAACCGTGAACGGCGTCAAAGCTAGCGGCGGCTCCATCGAAGGCCCCGGCCCGGTGGTGGCGAACGGAATGGTCTTCATCACTTCCGGCTATCCGCGCAATGGCGGGATTCCGGGGAATGTGCTGCTGGCTTTCGGAAGCGAGTGATTACGGTGTGACGATGACCGTCACATTCTGATACGTGAACAATGATCCGTCGCTCGCCACCGCGCGCAGCACATATGTACCGGGCTCATTAAATGTGACCTCGGTGGTCCATTTGCCGTCCGGCGGAGGCTCGGGAATCACGTAAGGCGGCGACCAGGGCGAGTTTCCCCACATGCGGCTGTCGGTCCAGGTCTTCATCTGCTCGGGATCGAACTTGACCGCCGATGCTTTCCCGCGGTACACGATCCACGACAGGCGCAGACCGGGGCCGCTCTCCATGACCAGAGCAGTGGGAGGCCGGCTGGCGGCTCCAACGATCCCGGCCGCGCGCTCGGGCTTGGCGTCCGCTGGATCTAACGGCTTGCCCGCATGACGCGGCTGGGGTTTGCCGTCGCGTCTTCCAGGCAGGTTGTCGGGATCGCCCGCGAGCGCTACCAGCGTCATCGCCTCTCGCACCTTTACCGTTCGCTGCGTCTCGCCGGCCACTTCGAGCTCGGGCGGGATGTTGTATCGCAGCTCATCACGCAGGCTGCCGAAATCGCCGCCTACTTCGGTGGAGATCACTTGTTTATCGATCTGGTAGTCGCTCTTGAGCGACGCGTAGGCTTTCTCCGTTCGGCCATGCGTGGTGAGCGTCCAGATCAGCTCTTGATTGCCGAAATCCTTGGGCACGCGAATCGTGAACAGAAACGGATTGCGGCGCGGATAAAAGTGCGTCGGCTGGCCCTGATCGGGACCGCCCGGCTCGATATTGTTGTCCGCGCCGACGGGCACGTCGAACTCCTCCAGCCAGTTCATATTGATGTAGCCGAAGTACATGCTGAAGGAGCCGTCTTCGTTCGGTATCCAGCCTTCGTAGGTTGGCCCGACGCGCTGGCCTTTGGAATAAGTGAAACGCGTTTGCGCGCCAGCAACCTGCGCGAGCAGCAGGGCCGCCGCGATAATCGTACCTCGGTTCATTCTGTACTTCCTTGCTGAACTGTCTAATCTACCGGAATTGCCGGAGCTGCATCGCCCTTTTTCTGACCGGCCGCTGTCGCGACGGCTTTCGCGGGAGCCGGAGGAGCCCAGCACAACGGGCAACCGATATCGTAATCGTTGCGGCTGTTCATTTTCGCGCGGCGCTTGGCCATTTCGGCCTGGAACTGCTCATCGGTTAACGAGACGGAATAACCCAAATCGATAAACATGTTGGCGATCGAACGGCGGCCGCCGCCGAACCAGTTGCGCTCATCGGCGGGGTTCTTGTTGGCCGCGGTTGTGTCCAGGAATCCGATCAGGTGAACAACTGTCCCCTTAGGCAGCAGCGGAGCGGAGTCGTCGTCGTACACGTATTGTTTCACCCAGTTGTGGTCGTAGCCGACGCAGCTCAGGGTCATGATGTTGTATCCCCAGCTCGCTTCCAGGCACATGCGCACGCCCGGCGCATGCAGATGCGGCTCGAACGCGACGATCTTGGTGTTCTCCGTGAGCACCGCGTAGGAATGAAGCTGTTGTCCGGACTGATTCGGCAACACATCGATGTCGATGCCGTCGCCCAAACGCAGGCTGGAGCGCTTATAGACCGGCTTATAGCCCACCGGGAAGAACTTGAAGGCGAATTCCAGATGCGCCTTGGTTTCGCGGCCATTGGAGTGGATGTGGCCCGCTGTCAGCGCCAGCGACGAATGCGCGGCCAACAGGCGGCCGGATTCGGGCGGAAAGATATCGGCATTGCGTCCGACTTCGTGGATCGGCCAAACCGTCCCGCCGCCTTCCGCGTTGTCCCCGGCAGTGCTGGAGTAATTCATGTGGTGGAAAACGAAGCGCCCGCCGACGGTCTTGGTCGGACCGTTCTTGGGAACGTCGTTGACTTCCTTGACTTCGACTGCCGAAACATAGCGGTCTTCCGCAAGGCCGGTCGGAATCAGCCCCACATCGCCCCACCAATCGGGACCGCTTGCAGGAACCGTGACTTCTTTAGATTTCACCACCAGGTCGGGCTCGCCGATGGTCCACTTATCGTCGTCATCGAATTTGCGCGCGGGCGGGGCATCGGCGGGGTTACCGCGCGGCGCGCCGTTGTCGGCCCACTTCATGATCTTGGCCAATTCCACCTCGCTCAGCGAGGGATCGCCCTTGAATTTCTGGATACCGATGTCTTTTTCTACAAACCACGGGGGCATCACTCCGGCGTGTGGGCCCAAGTGTGTACGTTCCTTAATCGCGCGCGCCCACGGCCTTACTTCTTCGTAAGTGATGAGCGACATCGGGCCGGCGCCAGCGGGACGGTGACAATCCTGGCAACTACGCTGCAGGATCGGTACGATATCTTTATTGAACGTAACGTCGCCGGAAGTATTGCTCGACTGCGCTCGCGCAGCTACCGAGGCGAAGAGACCTACCAGGACAGCGAGAAGCCAACCAAAAGAACGTCTGACATTGACATCCATCGCACACCTCCGTGTGGGATGCGGGCACGACCCAGGTCTTCTAATCTGGTTCCCCAGCACCGTGCAGCATTCTAGCCAGTATATACCGGGATTTGCCGGATTGGTATGGGGCCAGCAGGACGAAAGAACGGCTTATCGCTGGCTGGTTAGATTGCCCTTCTTGGCGTTGCGCGCGGCCACTTCCGCCTTGAATTCCTCGTCGCTGAGCGTGTAGTAGTTCAGCCACAGGCGCGACATGTCGTCGCTGGTGCGATTCCCGAAGCCAACCCAATTCCTGGGGTCGGGATTCCATGGATTCTTGGTCGAGTTGTCGTGCCAGCTGGTCTGATGGATAATCGTTCCGGCGGGCAGCAGCGGAGCGACGTCGTCGGCGTAGTTGTAGACGATCTGCCATCCGAAATTGTAATGGCTGACGCAGTTGATCGTCTGCACCGTCATGTTCGGATAGATGGCTTCGATGCACTGCGCCTTGCCGCGATTGTGCATGTGCGGCATGTAGCTGGTAAGCCGCGTCGGCTTATCCAACTTGAAATATGCATCGGACCGCACGTTGTCTGCGCCGGCGGGAATGTCCAGATCGTCATTGTTCGGGGAAAGCACGGTCGTCATGACATGCTTGGGCACGTAATCCTTCGGATAAAACACGAATGCGACCTGCGACCGGTCCACGATCTCGCGGCCGATGGCGTGATAGTGCATATTGAACCGGATCCGCGAGCCGGCCTTCATGAGTTTGCCGGCGCCATCGGGATAGATATCGCCATTCTTACCGACCGCGTACTCGTTGAGCGTGCCGCCCTCGGTCCCGCCGTCGTCGGAAACCAGGCTGGTAACCGCGTGATGCACTACCTTGACGCCGCCGCCGGGCGAAGGCTTGGTCTCGACGGCCTTGATGTAGCGGTCTTCAGTAAGTCCTGATTCCGCGATGAAGTTGCCCCACCAGTCCGAGTTCTCCGGCTTGACCGTAAATGCAACGGGCATGGATACTACCAAGTCCGGCGTTCCGATGTGCCACTTATCCACATCTTCGAATTTGCGCGGAGGCGGCATATCGGCCGGATTACCCTCGGGCGCTCCCGAATCCACCCAGGCGGCGATGGTCGCGATCTCTTTGTCGGTCAGAGACGGGTCATCTTTGAATTTGCGAATCCCGACGTTCTTGTCGACGAACCAAGGCGGCATTTCCCGCTGCACAACTTTCTGCTTAATTGACTTAGCCCACGGGCGCGCTTCCTGGTAAGTCACTAACGACATCGGAGCCATGCTTTCGGCTCGATGGCAGTTCTGGCAGGTGCGCTGGAGGATGGGCGCGATGTCTTTGGTAAAGGTCACCTGTGCGGTGGGCGTCTGCGCGAGCGCGACAGCGGCCGTTATGAACAGCGCCGGAACAAATCTCATCGTCAGCCTCCTTGGCTCGAATGCTCTAATGCGCCGGTTGCACCGTCACGTTTACGTCCAGCGGCGTAACCAGAATGCCGTCATCGGCGTAGCCTCGCAGCCTGTAGGATCCAGGCTGGCTGAAAGTCACGTTAGTGGTCGCCTTCCCGCTGAGTGGTCCAGCCCGGTTGGTCTCGCCCGCTGGCGCCACCTTAATAACTGGCACCTTCATTGGTTCGATAGTAACAGTTCCGGGGGTTCCTCTATAGACGACCCAGGTAACTCCTAACCTAACTCCCGGGTCGGGTTTCACAACCGCCTGAGTCAAGGGATTTTCAGGGCGGGGCATTTCCGCCGAGCCGCCGCCGCGCGAGATGACTCCTCCATCGGAATCGCGCACGACGTTGGCTTGCGCTCCTGGCCGCCGCGCCCGCGGCATCGGGAGGCCGTCATCGCTCACCTCCACCGTCAACGCCAGCGGCTCGCCCACAGTCACCGTTCGTTGGGCCGATCCTACCATCTCGATGGCTGGGGGCTGGTCAGGCTGCTCCGGATAGGTCATGTCGCCCGGACCGCCACGGTTTTCCTGATATACCAGGTTGCCCAGTTCCCAAACCGGCAGAAGGGTCGCGTACGCTTTTTCGGTGCGGCCTCGAAAGTTGAGCGTCCACACCAGA
>DATJAK010000094.1:0-7819 GCA_035516375.1 Bryobacteraceae bacterium | reverse complement strand
CATTGTAGTCGCTGAGATTGATGATCGTCGGCTTGCCCTCACCGCCACGACCCGGCGCATCGACTCGGTACCGGTCGCGCCTAATCAGGTACGGGATATCGAGGCTATCCTCCTCGCGCTCTTCTCTTTTTCCGCCGGACTCGGTCACCGGCCTGATCGTCACGCCTACCGTATTGATCATTTCGCCGGATACCGTGTTAACCAGCGAAACGCGAGTCGGTCCCGAGTAGTAATTGCCTCGCGTGCGTTCTGGGCAGGTATAGACCTCGCAAAGCGCGAATGTTTTTGGGGATTCAACATCCACAACGCCAGCATCCGATTGGAATGTGCGCTCGATGGCAGCGGCTCGATTTGAACGAGTACCGCGCCAGCAGGAAGGCCGACGATTGGCCCCTCAGCTTTCCTCGCTTTAGCGACTTGGCCGAACACAGGATGGAGGTTCAGAAGGGCGGCGAGCGCGCAAGTCGCTGCTCCCAACCAGGGGCAATTGAGGATGTCCACATCCCTATTGTCACACCCGGCTTTTGGAAGTTGGAGCAAGCGCCAACCTGCCCGGAGGTTGTCATGCCTCCAAGTCACGCCGCTCCCGTTCCCCGCACTTCCCCGCCAACAACCCCAGCCGCTGCAACAATCCCCGAGTCCGCCAACCCGTCCCGCCTCTCTCCGCTGCTACCGCGGACGCAAGAGAAATCCCATGGCCACCCAACGTCAGATCGAGGCCAACCGCCTCAACGCCCAGCAATCCACCGGCCCCCGCACGCCCCAAGGCAAGGCCGTCTCCCGCATGAACGCGCTGAAGTCCGGCCTCGACGCCGAGTCCCAATTCGTCACCGGCGAAGACAGCAACGAATTCGCCGAGCTCCAGCACGAATACATCACCCGCTTCCAGCCGCTGACCCCCGAGGAGCGTTTCCAGGTCGATACGCTCATCCGCAACGAATGGACCCTGCGCCGCCTCTTCCGTGCCGAAGCGCACCTTTGGGAGTACCACGCCATCCGCGCCAGCCGCTCCGAAGGCGTACCCCTCGGCGAAGCGCTCATGGCCGCCAACGAAGTCTTCCGCCGCCTGCAGCGACGCGTCACCCTGGCCGAGCGCTCTTATAAGGATGCCTTCGCCGAACTGGAGCGTCTCGAGCGCGCCCGCGCTTCCGCCGCCGCCGCCGCCCCGCCCGCTCCCGAGCCGGCCCAGCCCCTCACCGGCGATCCCCCCGAATTGGCTTCGTTCCTCCATCCTTCCGCGGAAGCCCATACCAGTAGTGCCGGCCATCGCTTTTTGTCGTCTACCCACGGGCCGCCCCACCCGCTTGGTGTAAGCTAACTCTGGAAGTGAGGACTGGCATGGATACCGATGGCGCGAAGCCCTCTCGCCGGGGCTGGTTGAAGAAGGGGATTGCGGCTGCAGCCGGCGGTGCGACCATCGCTGCGCAAAGCGGCGCCCTGTTCGCCCAAGCACGCAACGCTGCGCCGGGCCGCAAGTTCCGCGCGTGGATCTCGCGGGGCGCCGGACCCCGCCGAACGACTCTGCAGGACGTCACGCTGCGCCCCATCAGCGGCCGTCAGGTCGTAGTGCGTACCGAAGCAACCAACCTCTGCTATTCGAACACCACCGACGTGCTGGGCTTGCCTCCCATGAACTTCAACCCTCCGCGCGGCGCCAACCCGCCGGCCGCGCCCCCGCCGGTGCCGCCTGCGTTTCTGGCGCTGCAAAACATGGCGCTCATCCAGGGCCACGGCGGTGTGGGAATCGTCGAAGCCGTCGGCCCCGAAGTGCGCCGTGTGCAGGTGGGCGACCGCGTATGCGTTTCCGGAACGCCGCAGTGCGGATCTTGCTATCAGTGTCTGCGCGGCCGCGCCGACATGTGCCAGTTCCTGGGCCGCCAGGGCCCCAACGACCTGGTGCCCATCGCAGACCTGCGCGACGGAACGCCGGTCTATGCCAACTCCCACATCGGCGGATTGGCCGAGCTGATGGTCACGTTTGAAGAGTGGGTGGTCCCGGTCTTTACGAAAGCTCCCGCGGCGCAGTTGGGAATGGTCTGCTCGTGCGTCAGTGTGGCTGGGTTGGGCTGCACGACCTCGCAGGTTCTCGCGTTGGTCGAACCCGGTTCGATCGTAGCAGTGGTGGGATGCGGCCCGTTGGGTCTGAGCGCCATACAGGGAGCGCGGATTTCCGGCGCCTCGCGGATCATCGCGGTCGAACCGATTCGCGCGCGCCGCGAATTGGCTTTGAAAGTCGGAGCGACCCACGTGCTCGACCCGAATGCCGAAGGCGATAAGTTAGTAGACAAAGTGCGCGAACTGTCGAGCGCTCCCGGTCCGCGCCTGTGGGCCGGTGGCCGCGACTCCGGTGGAATCCTCGCCGGCGCGGGCCCCGACTTCGTGGTCGAAGCCGTGGGCGCCGATCGCGCCAAGCCGAAGCTCGAACCCGGTCCGGACCCGACCGGCATTCTGCCCATGCGGCAGGCCTATGAGATGTGCGCCCCTGGCGGCCATATTATTACTACCAGTCTGCCCTCCGGAAATATCACGTTACCCGCAGTCCTGTTCGCAATCGGCGGGCGCACGCACCATGCCGGCCAGGCCGGAGGCGCCAATCCCATGCGCGACATTCCCCGCTTCGTGGAAATGCTGGACCGCGGCCAGTACGACGCGACCTCGCTGGCAACTACCGTGGTGCCGATCGAACGGATGATGGAGGCGTATCAGGAAGTGGTCGATCGCACGACGGTGACCGCGATCATGACCGGCTAGCCGCGTTACCGAGCCGTGCGCTACCGACCCGCATTACCGACCTACGCGATCGACCACGCTACCGACCTGCGTTACCGACCTGCGTTACCGAGCCGCGACCAAAGGGAGCGGTGCTTACTACAACATGCCCCTTAGAAAAACCCGCGCCTCTTCCAGTTCGCCCTCGCTCACAATGTGCGGCCGCCCCTGGTACACGCGCAACCGCACGTCTGCGCCCAGATCCCTAAGTACGCGCGCTGTGTGGCGGGTCTGCTCTTCGCTGATCCACTCATCCACATCGCTTCCCGTAAGCAGCACGCGCAGGCCTTTCAGAGTATCGGGAGAGCCGGGCCATTCCATATCGGGCGGGCCGATCAGCGCACCGGTGAAGACAATGATCGCGCCGCACCCCCGGGGATGCTGGAGCGCATACTCCACCGCCAGGCAGGCGCCTTGCGAAAAACCGACTACCACGATGCGGTCGCGGCCCAGCCTGCCGAGCTCGCTGGCCTCCATGACGACACGGTCACACTGCTCCACGGCGCGTGTCAGGAAGGGTTCGTTGGCGGCGCGTGCTTCGAAGAAGCGGCCGGGATACCAGCTCCCCGTATCCGCTGCGGGCGCCAGCCAGCGGATACCGGGAACCCCGAAACTGCTCGCGAGCACGACCTTGTCTTCGCGCGTGCGGTCGCGCCCATGCAGGAGAACACCTGCCAGCCGGGCTTCTCCGCGCGGCGCCCCCGTTTCCAGAATGCTGGGAAGCGCCGAAGGGTCCGCCCCCAAGCTCACTTGTTGCCGTGCACGAATTCCGCGTTGCGATGCGAAGGCCCGGCGCCGGCCGGCGCGCCGATGTGCGGACGGTTGGTCTCCGGAACCTTGATTGGTTCGAGCATGGCCACGATCTCGTCGCGCCGCTCTTCGAACCACGGCGGCAGCAGCAGTTGCGAGCCAAGCTGATCGTATGGTTCGTCGCGCGCGAATCCGCCCGGAGCCGTGGCGGCGCACTCCACCAGGATCCCGCCGGGGCAGCGGCAGTAGATCGAGTGGAAGTACATGCGGTCTTTGATCTCGGAGCAATCCGTGTAGCCCAGCTCGTCGTAAATGCCCTTCTGTTCCGCCAGGGCTTCGTCGTCGGGCACATTGAGCGCGACGTGATGCGGCGTGCCTTCGCCAAACGTCCAGCTTCCCGCGGCCTTCTCAGGCTCGTGCAGCAGCGTGACCGTGCGTTGCGAGCCGCCCCTGCCGGTTTCCAGCCGATGATAGTTGCCGTCCACGCCGGTCTCGCGGAAACCCAGTGCATCGATGAAGAACCGCTTGGTCTCGCCGGTTTCCCGAACCGAAAGCACCACGCCATGGAAACCCTTCACCGATTCGCCCACCGCGATTTGTTCGGTGGTCCAGCCGACGCGCTTGTCATCCGCGTCTTCGAGCACTTCGAAATCGAGGCCGGCCGGATGCGAGAAGCGAATGAACGATTGCCCGAAACGCTCTTGGATGCCGGTGTTTTCGATCTTGTGCCGCTTCAAATGGTCCTTCCAAAACGGCAGGCTGCCCTTGGCCACCGTATACGTAGTGGCCGAGATCTGCCCGGAACCTTTGCGGCCCTTGACCCGCTTGTACGGGAAGGTGGTCATTACCGAGCCGGGCTCGGCATTCGCATTGGCGTAATACAGATGGTAGTGCGCGTATCGGCCGTCAAACAGGATCGTCTGTTTGATCATTCGCTGGCCAACCACCTGCGTGAAAAAATCGATGTCTTCTTGTGCTGCACCCGCGCATGCCGTCACGTGGTGGAGCCCTGTCGCCGGATAATTCATCCCTTCCTCCTGAGGCGCGATTATATCAGAACCGTGCCGAATGACTACTGTTGGAAGATGCGGCACGATTTGGCCGGCCGCCCGTTAAGGACCGCGGCCGCGAGGGGAGCGTAGGCCTCTTGGCACCAGGCGTGCTCGTTCCCAAATGGGTGTTCGGAGACCAGACATGATTGTGGTAACGGGATTGGTAGCTTTTGTACTGATTTGCCTGATTCTTTCAGCGGTTCACCTGCCGCCGGCTGTCGGCAGATAAGACTCATGGGCGCGTTTTTTTGACACAAACTGTCAAGCCATTCCACCAAAGTTAACTTTATCTTGTGCCAAAGGCTAGCTTATGATCGCGCTGGTTACTTATGGCTGCTGTGGCTTACGCACCCGCAACGGGTTCACTCCGAATACATTTGGTAGACGGCTCCCATCGGCCGCTGCCTGACGATTTCCAGACATTCCTGCGCATGATGGACGGTCACAAGCAAGTGGCGAGCTCATTTGTCAATGGTTCGACCGCCGTCTTTTCCGGCCTGCCGTTTCTGGACACGAGCACGAAACGGTTCACCGTCTTTGCACATGCGCGCTATCACCGCGATGCGCTGCTGTTTCCGGTCCACCTGGCGAAGAACGTTCTGGTGGATTCCGCACTCATGCTGGTGCCGGAAAACGGCAGATTTTGCTTCGATGCGCTCGATATCTTGGAAGCGGGGCATCCGCAGATCCGGCGCGCGATCGGCAACGCCAGTGAGTATCGCCGCATGCAGGAGTCGAACCCTCGACACGTGGCGACACTATTGAACCTCTGCGCCGCCATGGAAACCATGCCGCTGCCCAATCCCGAGTTTTCCACCCCGCTGCATTATGACTGGCAGCCGGAATGGGATCTGATGTCACCGGGCCAGTGCTGGGCGTGGGTCGACGTGCGCTTGATGGAGTCCCTGCGCACGGCCGCTTGCCTTCGTTCGTTCGCGCAGCAACCGAATCCCGAAGCCTGCCATCCTGGCATCGCCGGCCGGGTGGGTCCCGCCACCGCCAGTTGGAAAGAGTTGCGCATGCCCGTCGGCAACGTACGGTTCAGTTTTCATGGCCACGATCGCCGCACGCTGGACTTGGCGGACCCGGCCGGAGAAGTCCGCTCGGTGGATTGCGTCATGGTCCAGGCCGACATCGATTACGCCGGTGACCTCGTCGCTGCGGGGCTCTCCGAAGCCGTGCCGTGTAATGGAAGCCGCGAGACGAGCGTTCCCGAGTTGGCGTACCAGTTGCGTTGGATGGCCTCCCGCCAGGAGCGCCTGCCGGAATTCAATCCGCCCTACGGAATCGAATCGGCGTAACCGGGGCGCGCCCAACGGGAGCGGTTCCTGATATCCTGCCCGTCATGGGCACTCGATTTCCATTCCTGGCCGGGACTGCGGTCCTGATGGCCGCTGCCGCGCTTGGGCAAAGCAACAACGCCAAGGGTTCCTGCGACCGCGCCTGCCTCGAAGGATTCGTCGACCGCTATCTCGACGCCATGGTCGCTCACGATCCGGCGAAGGTCCCGCTCGTGAAGAACGTGCGCTTCACGGAAAATGGCCAGAAGCTCGAGCTCCCCGATGGCCTCTGGAACAGCATGGCGGGCAAGGGAACATACCGACTTTTTGTAGACGATATGCAGACCGGTCAGGTGGCTTTCATCGGCACCATTCGCGAAGAAAGCCGAAAGCCCCAAGAGCCATCTCCCGCCGTGATCGCGCTTCGTCTCAAGACTGACAAAGGGCAGATCGCGGAGGCGGAAACGTTCGTGGTCCGCAACGAACGCGCCGCCGAGAATCTCGAGAAGCTCGCCAAGCCGAATCCGGTTTTTCTCGAGACCGTGCCCCCGCCGGAGCGCGCTTCCCGCGAGGACCTCATCAAGACCGCCAATATGTATTTTTCGGGAATGCAGCAGAACGACGGCAAAGGGGTCTACCCGTTTACGGACAACTGCAACCGCATCGAAAACGGCTCGCAGTCCACCAACGTCCCGACCCCCAGCGGCGAGAAGCGCCCCGATCCCGCCACCGCCACGGGTTATTCCGGGCAGTGGGGTTGCAAGGAGCAGTTTGAATCCGGCCTGCTGCATTTCGTCACGCGCATCCGCGACCGCCGCTACGTGGCCGTTGACCCCGAGCGCGGGCTCGTGTTCAGCTTTGTCTTCTTCGATCACGCGGCCGGCAAAACGCGCACGTTCCAAACTCCCAGCGGCCGCACCGTCACCGCCGGTCCCACGCAACCCTGGACCTGGGAAATCGCCGAAATGTTCAAGCTCGAAAAAGGCAAGATCCGCCAGATCGAAGCTATCCTTGAGCGCGCTCCCTACGGCATGAATTCCGGCTGGAGCAATTGGGAAGATGGCCTGTCCAGCCGTGCCCGCGACATCAAGTAATCTGATAACCTGTTACGACACGAGGAGAACGGAATATGACAACTACGCGAATTTCCGCGCTGGCTACCGCCCTGCTCACGCTAGCCGCCGTCACGGCAGTGGCACAGGGACAAGAGAAGAAGGGTCCGCCCCGGCCGGGAATGATGCTCACCAGCCCGGACTTCGAAGATGGCGGAGTCATTCCCAATAAGTACACGCAGGCTGATCCGAGCCCCATTTCGCCCAAGCTGGAATGGACCAACGTTCCGATGGGCACCGTGACGTTTGCTTTGATCCTCCACGATCCCGACGTGGCTCTACAGCGTAAGACCGACGATGTGCTGCACTGGATGGCCTTCAACATTCCGGGAACGGCCACTGGCCTTCCGCAAAACGTTCCCGCCACTGCGACCATGCCGGACGGTATGGTGAATGCGAAGAACCTGCGCGGCGGCGTTGGCTACATGGGTCCGGGCGCGCCTGCTCCCCCGTATCATCACTACACCTTTGAGCTTTTTGCGCTGGACGCCAAGCTCGATCTCGGTCCGGATGCCACCCGCGCGGAAGTGATCAACGCCATGCAGGGCCACATTCTGGCCAAGGCGGTTTTGGAAGGGCGGTTCCACCGGTAGGAGTGCGGCTCCACGAAGAGCCGTGGGGTTTGCGTTACTTCTTCGTCGGCGTTCGCGATCGCCGCGCCAGATAGCTGGTCCACCAATGCTCCTGGCCCGGCGCATCGAAAACGTCGCGCCACTGCTGACGGAACCGCGCAGCCTTGGATTCGCCCTGCCGTTTGAGGAACGCATCGAGGCGCGTGCGCTCCGGCGAGTCTCCGTTCAGCACTCCATCGAGCGTCCGCGCCGCGGCCGCGGTGTCGTTGATTTCGCCCAAAAGA
>DATJAK010000093.1:0-22337 GCA_035516375.1 Bryobacteraceae bacterium | reverse complement strand
ACTGCGGTACAGACGGATACCGGAACGCTGCAGATTGACCTTGGCGGAAACTCGTTCAGCGCGGGTCTTACCGGCACTGGGATTAACTTCCAGTATTCGTACCAGATGATTACCTCGACGGGAAGTTCTTCCTTCTCGCCGAGCCAAGCCGTCTCGTTACCGGACACGCAGGTGGGAACCACCACCAGCGTCACCGTCAGAGTACAAAATACGGGCACCGCCGTCGGAACCATTGCGGCCATCGCTACGACTAATGGTCCGTTTACATTGGCTAATTTGCCGATTCTGCCGAAGACCCTAAATCCGAACGATATCGCCATGTTCACCTTAAGCTTCACTCCGACTCAAACCGGGAAAAACACCGCCACTCTGCAGATCGGGAACGATCTGTTCACGCTAACAGGCAACGGTTTGGGACCGAAACTGGATTTCTCGTACGGAAGCGCGTTGCCGACAGTAGTCCAGAACGGCGGTGCGGTCATTTTCAGTCCGGTTCAAGTCGGGCAGACAGCCACGTTGCCGTTCACGGTTACCAACGACGGCACGACCCCCGGACAACTTGCCAGCATTGCGGTGACGGATACGAAGGGAATTTTCACTGTATCCAATCTGCCCTCTCTGCCTATCACACTGAAGCCTGGGGATACGTTCACGTTCAACGTCTCATTCACGCCGGCGCTGACCGGCATTACGACCTCGATTTTGGAAATCGACACGCAAACGTTCAACTTGTCAGGTTCCGGAACAGCGCCGCCGGCGTTACCAGCGGTGCAATTCACCGGAGCCAGCGGCGCGGTCAATGCCTTCAGTCAACCGGCCATCGGACTGTCGCTGGCGTCGCCATATCCGTTGGCGGTGAGCGGGACTTTGACGATTTCGATCTCTTCCCAGTTCAATCCGGATCCGACGGTACAGTTTGGAACGGGCGGAAAGACGGTCCAGTTCACGATACCGGCGAATTCCACAGAAGCCGTTTTCGCTCGTGGCAGCAACCAGGCGCTATTGCAGTCTGGCACGACGGCGAGCATGATCACCATCTCGGCGGCGCTGGCTACCGCATCCGGTTTGGATCTCACGCCTTCCCCGGCGCCGTCCGTATTACTCACGGTTTCCTCCGCTGCGCCCACCTTGCTGAGTGTGATCTTGACGAGTGAATCGAGCACCAGTTTTGCGCTGCAAATCACTGGGTTCTCTACCACTCACTCCTTAACCAACCTAAACTTTCAATTCACAACAACGGGCGTCAATATCCCTACTGGCGGCGTCAGCGTGGATGTCTCCGCGGCAGCGTCCAATTGGTATGCGAGCACCACGTCGCAACCGTTTGCTGGGCAGTTCTTGATCTCGATGCCGTTTATCCTAACGCAGGGTTCGTCGAGCAGCACCACATCTCTCGTAAGCGAGATCCAATCCGCAACCGTTACCGCGAGTAATGCGCAAGGTGCTTCCAACACTCTCAGCATTCCCATCGCTGGACCGTAACCGTTTCGCGGTAGAGAGCAGGCGATTCCCGTGATATCCGCGATTCTCCCTGAAAGGCACCTGGAGGCGAGGCTGAACCGGCAAAAATAGAGTTACGAGCGTGCGAAAAAGTCCTGAAGATAGGAGCGAAGTAGCCCATCCATACCAGTACTTTCCCCACTTCTATTCGCTTGCACCTGCACGTCTTCTCGACTAGTTTATAGAGGAGGGCACCCGGAGGGGAAACTAAGAGTATGTGTACATCAAAGGTCCGGCCCAACCGCGGTCTCGAGCGCCTGTGCCGAATGACGGCGGTGATCGCGCTGGCAATCGCCACTCCAGCGTTCGCCGACATCGTCAGCTACGACACCACCGGCCAGTTTTCTGGTGGCAGCAATGTCTACACGGGTGCTGACGGCCTGACGATCACCTACGGCGATACGGTAGGCAATACCGTCTCTGCCCCGTGGCCCACCAACGCGTCGTTCGGGACATTCACGGTGGTCGACCCAACTGCGGGCTTCAGCGACATCGTGAACACAGCTTTCTCGATGACCGTCACGCAAACCAACCCCACCGCGGGCACCGAGACTCTGGTCGATGCGTTCGCTGGCACGATTAGTGCGACCCTCACCGGAGGGAATAGCAACGTGGTGCTGACCTTCACCGGCGCGAGTGGAGATGGCGGTGCACCCACACTTACCACCGACCCAATCGACGGCGCGCCGGCTTATACGTTCGCGCTCGACAACGTGACCTATTACGTGGACCGGATCACGCCCATTGAACCGCAATCCACCAATGGAGGCGTGAGCACGATCAACGGAGCGATTAGCGTGGCCGACGTGCCCGAGCCTGGATATTTCGGCCTGATCGCCTTGGGTATCGCCGGTTTGGTCGTCCTGCGAATCCGCCGGGTACCCGCGCGTCGATAGGCTCGTGCGCTGTTTCGAAAGAAACATCTTACACTGCGCCGCAGAACCCTTCTTCTGCCACCGTTCGGCGACTGCCGAGTCCGACGACCAGTTGCGCGGGGTGGTCTGCCCTC
Organism: Bryobacteraceae bacterium; assembly: GCA_035516375.1. GTDB lineage: Bacteria > Acidobacteriota > Terriglobia > Bryobacterales > Bryobacteraceae > PSRJ01. The sequence goes on along the minus strand of DATJAK010000093.1, from coordinate 19,828 downwards.
GGACAACATTCGCAGCTGAGTGTTGGCACACTTCCGGCCGAGCGGGATTACGGCGGCCTTGGGATCGGGTGAAAAGTGTGCGCGGCCTTTCAGCAAACTCGACCAGCAGATAGCCAAACCGTTAATACAGAAACGCGATGGTTCTCGTTAGGCGGCCTGAATATTCTGTGGTGAAAAGTGAAAATCACAGCCGCGGTGGATCTGGAAACCCGCTCCCAAGGCGTTTTGCAATTCCGCGATATGGTCGTCGATCACCCTGGGTCGTAGCGGTAGGAAGTGTTCGCCTGGGGAGTGGCCACGATATCGAATCCTGCGCCGTTCGAACCGTGCCTAGGTTGATTTCGAAAGTCGGAGATCCATCATCGAGGCCCGGCAGAATATGAATATCCACCATTAGGAGAAACTAGAGCTCTGATGACGACACAGGGAGGAAGAAGCTTCGATCCTCGTCTTAGAGCTGCTCGCGCTTCTTTCGAGTGCCAGCCCAACCAGTGCAATCGCGAACTGTCCAACAACCTTCGCGGTTTGCCATCGGGCCGTGCACAATCAAAGCGGATCTGGCCCTTTGCAGCCGACGACGTCTACCACGAGATCCGCCACCTCCGCGATGGACAGATCCTGACCCATCCCGACATTGAATTAATCGCCGCCATCGTGTTCTCGATGAGGAAGCAGGTAACCGACGCGAGATCGTCCAAACATGCAGGAATTCGCGCTGTGGCTTGCTTATTCCTCAGCGGATCGCGGACCCGGAACAACGGGTTTCACGCGCCAGCACTGAACTTGTGCAACTGGAACCTATGGACATTTGCCGGGTCTGCCGATATGTAGTTACGCAGGCTGCCACCGGAACCGAAGCCCCATGATTAGAGAAGAAGCCACGCCCTTACCGAACGCTCCACCAAAGCCGGCACGAAGCGCAACCGCTCCGGTTGCGTGGACAGAGCACGATGTTGCGATGCGCTGCGGCATCTCCGTTCATTTGGTGCGGAAGTGGCGAATGCGAGGTGTCGGGCCTCGGTACCACAAGCTCGCCCCTGGCCGCGGCGGCGCGGTGCGCTATGACCCAGAAGAGGTAGAACGCTACTGGGCCGAGACGCAGCGAACGGGCACATGCGCTTGAGGTAGGATCGGCGCATGGCAGTGTATCGCCGCGGTCCCAAGAAAATCTACTACACCGATTTTTGGTTCGCAGGCCAGCGCATCCAGGAATCGACCAGGACCACTCGTCTTACGTTAGCGCGCGAGTACGAGAAGAACCGAAGGTTGGCGCTCGAGCGAGCGCTCTCCGGACTACCCGTCGAGGAACCACAGGTGCGCATTCGCACGGTGAGGGACTGCACCAAGAAATATGCTGCGGAGCACACCGGACGCGCCAAGACGAAGCAGTGGATTGCTGAGCGCCTGGCTCATATTGACCGGCAGCTGGGTGGCCGGCTGCTCCCGGACCTGACCGAAGACCGAATTCGCGACTACATGAAAACCAGGGCAGACGAGGGAGTGGGAGGACGAACCATCAACATGGAGGTCTCGATCCTGGCCCGCGCCATCGGGTCCTCATGGAAGACGCTCTGGCCTCGCGTGAAAGCCAGGGAAGAAAGGGCTGACATCGGTGTGGCACTCTCACCGGAGGAGGAATCGAAACTTCTCCTCGCGGTTCGCAGCATCCGATCGCATGACTTTGAGACCTACGTTCGCTTGCTCCTGCTGACCGCGATGCGACCGGATCGCGAAGCGCTGCACATGCAGTGGCGCCACGTAGACTTCGACAACCAGTGGATCATCGTCGGGAGGTCCAAGACGGCAGCCGGAGAAGGTAGGATCATTCCGATGAACGAGGAGCTATTGGTTCTAATGAAGTCGTATGCTAATCTTCAGCAGCATCGGTATGGCGAGCTCGATCCGAACTACTACCTGTTTCCAAGGAGGAAGCCAGCACCAGCCGATCCCAGACATCATGTCGGTTCGTTCAAAAAAGCTTGGCGGACCGCCTGCGACCGAGCCGGTCTCCGCATCCGCTTATACGATTGCCGGCACACGATGTTAACGAAACTGGCAGAGTCCGGGGCCAGCGACAGCACCATCATGGCGATCGCCGGGCACTTGTCTCGAAGGATGCTGGAACGGTACAGTCATATAAGGATGAAAGCGAAGCGAGCGGCGATGGAGTTGGTGCGGAGCCCGCGGGAGCTGATGGAGAGTGTGCGGACCCAGTCCCCTGCAAAAGTCCCTACGGCTCCGCGGGGCGCCGATTTTTGCAGCCCGCAAGTTGTTGAAAATAAACGCTCGGGCGGTTAGCTCAGTTGGTTAGAGCGCCTGCCTTACAAGCAGGAGGTCCGCGGTTCGAGCCCGCGACCGCCCACCATCAAAACAAGGGCCCGCACGCGCGGTATGGCTTTCTGGAGCGCACTTCCTACTGCGAAAGTACTGGGGTCGGAAGGGAGTGTGGTTGTGCAGGCTGGGACTGCTGTGCCTGTAATCCCGTATGCCTGATGATAATCATAGCTCGTCCATGCAGGAGCCCGCGCAGCTAGAAGGAGTAGAGGGATTCACGTCGGCTTTGCCGAGACAGTCGCATACTACGCGGAGTGGGGAATTACGGCTTGATCCTATCGATGGCGTCCGGTACCGGCTCACGCGCCCGGTGTCTCATCGCCAGGGTCATTTGACGGAGGTCTTTCGAGCTGACTGGGGCCTCACAGAAGCCCCGATTGTCCAAGGGCTGGTCGTCATTCCGCCCGGTGTGTACCATGGCTGGAAGAACATCGGTAAGGATGAGGCGACGATTGTCAGCATGCCGAGCCGACTTTATGACCACGACGGCCCGGATCGCTGGGAATTGCCGTGGGATTCTGAGGCCGCCCGAACTACCATCCCTATCAGTGGCCATGACAGGCATCGATCTCCCCAGGTCGAACAAGCCCCGCGCCTCTGTAATCATCCCTGCAACGTCCACGCCCGAGCTCTTGCTCGCCTGTCTACGCTCACTCGCACGTAACGGCCCCCGCGATCTTCCATACGAGACGATTGTGGTGCTCAACAATGCCAGCCGGGACGACGAGAGGCAACTGCGAGAGACAGTGACGGGCCTGCAAGTGGTGGGCTCGCGCGTCAACCTCGGCTTAGCCGGAGCCGGCAACCGTGGACGGCAGCTGGCGAGGGGTGAATTTCTGGTGCTGCTTCACGACGATGCTGAGGTCGAACCGGCGTGGCTCGAAACGCTGGTGGAAACTGCTGACGCGCACCCCGAGGCAGGTGCGATCGGCGGCATGGTGCTCTTCCCGGATGGCCGGCTTCAACACGCTGGCATGATCTTGTGGAGGGACGCCCAGTCCTCTGTGCCCTGGGTGGGCAAGACTCCTGCGCCTACTGCCTACGCGTGCCTGCGCGCGGTGGATTTTTGTGGTACGAGCTCGCTCCTGGTGCGGGCTGCGGCGTGGGACGCGATTGGCGGGCTCGATGAGCGCTTTTATCCGGTATACTACGTTGACGTCGACCTGGCCATGGCGTTGCGCCGGCTTGGCTTCGTGGTGGTGTACCAGTCGCGCTCGTGCATCCGGCATCACAAAGGGGCGAGCACTACCCGCCGCTTCGCATATTTCCTCTATCTACGCAACCGCCGGCTATTCGTCGAGAAGTGGGGCGCCGCTCTGGAAGAGCACGAGCCTTTCGCGAAGGACTCGCACGAGGCTATCGAACGGGCCTCGGCACGGGCCGCATCCTTCCAGCCACCTCCCATGGCAGCGACTGGCCCGCCGCCCGCGTGTCCACCTTTCGACTCAGCCCTGCAGGAACGGCGTCATCGCAAGAAGAGCCGTGCGCTCCAGAGGGCTTATGCCATGTATCTCGCGGCGTCTTTTCGTGCGGCGGTTGATGTCGTAGAGCTTTTCCAGTAGCACGTCCGAGGTATACTTGGGCGGTAAGTGTGCGCGGCGGGAGAACGCCTGACCCTCCCTAGCAGGAGGTCCGCGGTTCGAGCCCGCGACCGCCCACCATCCGTTCCCGCACCACGCCCAAAATGGCAGCGTTCCAATATTCCCAATCCGACCTCTACTGTGAATCCCTCCCGCTTGCCGACTTGGCGGCGCGGGTGGGCACGCCTGCGTTCGTTTATTCGAGCGCGGGCATCCTGGAAAATTACCGCGCGTACGACGAAGCCTTCGCCGATCTGCCTCATTCTGTCTGCTATGCGGTTAAGGCCAACTCCTCGCTCGCGATCCTACGCCTTTTGGTGGAAGCCGGCGCGGGATTCGATATCGTTTCCGGCGGCGAACTGTTCCGCGTGTTGAAAGCGGGCGGGTCTCCGTCGAAAGTGGTGTTCTCGGGTGTTGGCAAGACGGCCGACGAAGTCGAGTACGCGCTCGAAAGCGCCATTCACAGTTTCAATTGCGAATCGGAAGCGGAACTGGCGCTCATCGATGCCATGGCGGCGCGGCGCGGCGTCAAGGCGGGCTTCGCCATTCGCGTGAACCCGGATGTGGATGCCTCCACGCATCCTTATATCTCCACCGGCCTCAGCGAGCATAAGTTCGGCATCGCCATCGCCGAGGCGCCGGCGGTCTACGAACGGGCGCGCGGGCTTAGCAATCTCTCGGCGCACGGGGTGAGCTGTCACATCGGGTCGCAGATCCTCGATCCGGCGCCGATTCTGGAGGCCGTGGACAAATTGCTGGCCTTGGCCGGGCGTTTGCGCGAAAACGGTTTTCCGATTCGCCACCTCGATCTCGGCGGTGGACTCGGCGTGGCGTATCACGCCGGCCAGCAGGCGCCGCGCATTCGGGAATTCATCGAGAGCCTGCATGCCCGTCTGCGCGCCAGCGGGCTGTGCGTCATGGTGGAACCGGGGCGGTCCATCGCCGGGCCGGCCGGCGTGCTGCTGACGCGCGTGTTGTACCGCAAGCGGAATGGCGACAAAGAATTCGTGGTGGTGGATGCCGCGATGAACGACCTCATCCGCCCGTCGCTTTATAGCGCGCATCACGAGATCATTCCGCTGCGCAAGAACAACCTCCCGCCGATCACGGCGGACGTGGTGGGACCAATCTGCGAGAGCGGCGACTTCCTGGCGCGCGACCGCAACATGGCGAATGTGATGCCCGGCGATTTTCTGGCCGTCTCCACCGCCGGCGCCTACGGATTCGTCCTCGCCTCGAATTACAACTCGCGGCCTCGGGCGCCGGAGGTGTTGGTCGAAGGCGGAGCCTATCGCGTGATTCGCAAGCGCGAAACGTATGAGGATTTGATCCGCGGCGAAACGCTGTAGGCGTCCCTAAAACGAGAGTTTCAGGTAGCTGATCCCGTCGTGAACGTCCACCGTCCGCGTGACTTGTCGTCCATCTTTTTCCACGGTGATCGTGTAGTTCCCGGGCGCCAGGGCGAGTTGCGCGGGCGTGGTCTGTGCCAGTTTCTTGCCGTTCACCGAAATCGTCGCGCCACCGGGCGTGGTGGTCAGCATGAGCGTACCGCCTGGTGAGCGCAGGATCACGGCAGGAAGCTCCTGCGGCCCGGTCCCCACTTCTACCTCGCGGCGTTCCAGGTTGTAACCCTGTAGCGCAAAAGAGATGGCATGACGGCCGGGTGAAGCACTCAGCGAACACGGTGTAGTGCAGGTTGCGTCGGGACGCCCGTCGAGAGTCGCGGTGGCGCCCGCGGGGCTGCTGACCAGGGCAACTTCCTGGGCCGTCGACACAGGCTTGGGAGTCGCCGCTTTCACCGGTCCACGGGGCGCCTCTTCCGCGACCGCGGGTGAAGGCCGGGCAGGCGGCATCGGGCTGGGTTTGGTTTGATCCGGCCGGGTCTCGGCCGGCGCTGATTGCACGGGCGCCGCCGGCGCAGGTTGAGTTGGAGCCGGTTTTGGCTCGGTCTGGGCCGTTTCTGGCCCCGGCGCTACGGGTGGAGATGGCTCGGTCTTTGCAGGGGCCGAGGGCGTCGCCGTAGGCGCCGCCGCTTGCGGTCTCGCCTGGGAAACTGCTGGCGACGGCTCGCCGCGCGTATTCTGTGATAGCCAGGGGCCCGCCTTCCATCCGATCACCGCCAACACCGCGGTCACGCCCAGCACCGCCACCAGGAACGGCGCGAAGCCGGATTTGCGGGCGGCCCGCTCCGCCGTTGGGGATTCGGCTCGTGGATTGCGCGCCGGCGGCAACTTCACGGCTGGCCGCGGCACGGCTGCTTCCACTACTGTCGGCTCATTCAGGCTCCCCCCGCGCGCCATCGTTTTCCAACCGCGGCTCGATGCGCAAGCTTTTTCGAGCGACTGCGCGAACTCCTGGCAGGTTGCATAACGCGCGTCGGCTTTCTTGGAGAGCGCCTTGCGCAGCGCGTTGTCAATCGCCGCGTTCAGAGTGGAATTCAAGCGGTGCGGGGGAACCGGCTCCTCGGCCACAATCTTGTAGACCACGGTAGTGAGATGCTCGCCCGTGTAGGGCTTCTCTCCGGTCAACATCTCGTACGCGATGACCGCCAGCGAAAATTGATCGGAGCGGCCGTCGATTCCCTGCCCCTGCACCTGTTCGGGCGACATGTAGTGCGGCGTTCCGACGATCGTTCCGGTCATCGTCAACTGATCGTTCGCGGTGATCTTGGCGATTCCGAAGTCGGCGATCTTGGCAGTCCCATCCGCCGCGATCATGATGTTGGCCGGCTTGATGTCGCGGTGTACGATGCCCTTTCCGTGCGCATAGTCCAGTGCAACGGCGGTCTGGCCCAGAACGCTGAACATCTGCTCGGGCGCGACCGGCTGATCCCGGGACAGGATGCTGTCGAGCGTGGGTCCATCCACATACTCCATCGCGATGTACGCCAGCTCACCCTGTTGCTCCACGTCGTATATGGTGACGATGCCGGGGTGCGAAAGCATACCGGCGGACCGGGCCTCGCGGAATAGCCGTTCTCGCAAGCGCTCCTGCTCTTCGGGCGTGCGGCCGTCTCCAAGTCGAATCGTCTTGATGGCGACTGGCCGGCCGATGTTGGGGTCGATGGCGTGGTACACGACACCCATGGCCCCCCGGCCCAATTCCCTGACGATCTTATAACGCCCGATACGATCCACAGGTCTCTACTGATAGCATAAGGCACGAGCTGGCCGGATTTTCCGTTCCCTGACAGCCGCGGTTCCTGGTCGGGCTCAAAACGTGCGCTTGTACCGGCTTCGCAAAGAGCCGCGAACCCGGCACGGGCCGTGTCCGGCGTCAGGGAGCGGAGCCTTCCACGGTTGACACTTCCGCGCTATCCGAAGTGATTACCAAACTGTCAGTGCAGTGTTTCAGCAAGAACATCGCATAAGCTGTAACCAGGAGTTGTCCGTAAACGCTCCATTCTGCGATGCCGAAGGGAAAGCAAATTCCCAAGAAAATACGGCGCAAAATACACGTTTCCTTGCGCGCGCGGGGCGTGACGGTGCTCAGCCTCCCGCTGGCCGCTTTGCTGGCCGTGTTGCTGCTGATCTACAACATTGAGGGCGACGTGCGCGCCACCGACCAGGCCGTGCTGCGCAGCTACGACGCTCGCGCGGAATTGCAGCACCTCGAGACCTTGTTAGAGGACGCCGATGGCGGCGTGCGTGGCTACCTGGCCACCGGCCAGAATGAGTTTTTCATCCGTTTCGAGTCCGCCGGAAGGGCGGTGACGCCTTCGCTCGCGCGTCTGGCCACGCTCTTTCCAGATTCGGATACCGAGGCGCTCGCGCAGGTGGAAGACTCTGCCCGCCGGCGTTTGGACATACTGGCGGAGATCTCCACCCATCGAGGCGACGATGCTTTGCTCGCGCCCTTGTGGGAAAAAATCCGGCCGGTGAATTCCGAGTTCACATCGAAGGTTTCCCTGCTGGAGCAGGCCCAGGAAAAGCGGCTGGCCCAGGCGCGCAACGCTCGCGATGCGGCGCGCAGCAGACTGTTTCGCACCATCGTTACCTGCGGCATCTTCGGACCTTTGACAGCGCTGCTGCTGCAGCTTCTGGTAGCCGGCCGCCTCACCTCGCGGATTCAGGCCATCGAACAGAACGCCCACCGGTTGGCGCAGGGCGTTGCCCTGCAGGATCTGCCCGCCGGAAATGACGAAATCGCCGCGGTGGGGCGCGCGATCCAGGAGGCGGCGCTGCTATTGGGAGAACGCGAGCGCGAGTTGCGGGCCAGCGAAGTCCGCTACCGCAATCTCTTCGATCACGCGCCGCTACCCTTTGAGGAAACCGATCGCTTTGGCTTGATCCGGCGGGTGAATCAGGCCGGCTGCGTGCTGGTTCGCTGCAGCCAGGAAGAGCTTCTGGGACGTCCCGCGTGGTATTTCATCTCCCCTAACCTGCAAGAGGATTTTAGGCGCGCCATGCTGGGCCGCATCGCCGCTGGGACGGAAGTGGGTCCGTATGAATGCGTCTATTTATTGGAGGATGGAACCAGCATCACGGTCGAGGTCCGAGAAAGCCTGATCCGCAATGAGGCCGGCGAAGTCGTCGGCATCTGCCGCTCGCTGGTGGATATCACGGAGCGGAACCTGGCGGAGATTGCCGCGCGCAAAGTGGCTCAGTATGCGATGGAGCTGCGCAATAAGAACGAGCAACTGGCGCAGGCCCTCGAATCGGCGCGCTCGGCGGCCGAGGCGAAGAGCCAGTTCCTGGCCAGCATGTCGCACGAACTCCGCACCCCGTTGAACGCCATCATCGGGTTTTCCGAGTTGATGTACGACGGCAAGCTGGGTGACCTTCCGCAGGATCACCGCGAGTGTTTGCAGGATATCCTCATCAGCGCCCGCCATCTGTTGCGGCTCATCAGCGACATTCTCGATCTTTCGAAGGTGGAAGCCGGGAAGATGGAATTCTGCCCCGAGCCGTGCCAGATCGAAAACCTGGTGGCCGAGGTGCGCGATGTGATTCGGCCGCTGGCGGAAAAGAAGCGCGTGGAATTGCTCACTCACATTCCACGCGAAATCAGCGCCGTTATCGATGCCTCCCGCTTCAAGCAGGTGCTCTACAACTATCTTTCGAACGCGGTGAAATTCACGTCCGACGGCGGCTGGGTCACGATACGCGTAATGGCGGAAGACAACCAGTTCCGTCTCGAGGTTGAAGATACCGGTATCGGGATTCCTCCCAATGAGATTTCGAAACTGTTCCAGGAGTTCCAACAGCTTCCCAACAGCCGGAAAGCCGGGCAGGGAACCGGCCTGGGCTTGGCATTGACGCGCCGCATTGTCGAGGCCCAGGGCGGGTCCGTGTCCGTAACCAGCACGCCCGGCGTCGGAAGCGTGTTTTCGGCAGTATTACCCTTGCAGCCCGTTGGCCGTATGGCTGCGTTAGCTCAGGTTTCATAACGCAGTATATGGGTCATGTGGGACTGCAGCGAGACTATCGGCTCAAGCTAAAATACACAACGTCATGACCAGCGACCCCATCTTGATCATTGACGATACACCGGTGAATCTCCGCCTCACCAAGATTCTCCTCGTCAATGAGGGGTATGAGGTGCTTACCGCGGCCAGCGCCGAGGAAGGTCTGGAGGTGCTGAAGGACCGTCATCCGCAGCTCATCCTCGTGGACATCCAATTACCGGGTATCGACGGACTGGAATTTACGCGCCGCGTGCGGCAGGATCCGCGTATGCTGGACGTCTCTATCGTAGCGCTGACTGCATTCGCCATGAAAGGCGACGAGCAGAAGGCCATCGATGCCGGCTGCGATGGCTACATCACCAAGCCAATCGACACCCGCGCTCTAGGCGCGCGCGTGAAAGAACACCTGCGGCGCCGCAACGGAGCGCAGGAAGCGCTATCGTCATCCGAAAGTGCCGTCGAGGCGGGACCCGGCGTGCCGGATGCCGAAATGGCCACGTTGCAGAAGCAGTTCCTGGCCGAAGGGCAGGAGCGCAGCCGCCAGTTGTTGACGGATTTGGACGGTGCGTTCGATGCGGCCGAAGCCGCCCGCGCGGTGCATCAATGGGTGGGCACCGGCGGATTGCTCGGCTATACGAACATTGCCCGCGCCAGCCGCGAAGTCGAGGCTTTGTTGCGCGAGAAGCCGCTCGACAATGCCCAATTGCGCGACGCGCTCATTACCCTGACCGTGGAGTTCTCCAGCCCTAAAGAAACGCGCGAAAAGAAACTCCCGGATTCGGTCACGCAGGGCCTCGGCGGCAAGAAGATCGCGGGCGTCGGTCTTCCGGCCAATGAGAAAGAGCGGTTGTGCATGGCGCTCGATCGTGTCAACGCCGAAGCGGTATTTTTCGAATCCATGGCGACTCCCGACAAGGAAGCGGTGGATCAATGCGACGCTGGTGTGGTGCACGTGTGGGCGTTCAGCCCCGATTCGCCCTGGTTGAACACCGAGGAGCCGGTTTTCGGAAGCCGGCCGCTGGTGCTGGTGGGCAGCCGCGATGATGTGCTGTCGCTCGACCCTACCATCCAATCCATGGCGCGCGAATTCCTGATGGATGCCTGGCAGCCGGAAGAAGCCCTGGTGCGGCTCAGCATGGCGCTTTCCGCCCGCCCCGGAGCAGCTCCGCCGAAGCCGGAAAAGGCCAAGTTGCCCTCCCACACGGACATTGTGGTGGCCGATGACGATCCCATCGTCCTCGCGCTGGTGCGCACCACCCTGCAGAATTTCGGTATGTCGTGTTACATGGTCGCCAGCGGCCCGGAAGCGCTGGAAAAGATTCGGGAAGTGCGCCCGCAAGCCGCGGTCCTCGACGTGAACATGCCGGGAATGGATGGATATGAAGTGTTGGCTGCCATCCGCCAGGAGCAACCTACTACCAAGGTCCTGATGCTCACAGCGCGCCAGCAGGAAAATGACATCTTGCGCGGGTTCACGCTCGGCGCTGACGATTACGTGGTCAAGCCTTTCAGCCCCATCGAACTGGCGGCCCGGTTAAAGCGGCTACTAGGACGATGATCGAACGACTCATTATCGCTGCGCTCCTCATGGAGCTCTGCTACGGCGCCGTGCTGCTGTTCCTGCTCATGAAAGCGCTGGCGCGCGGAGCCGCCTACCGCCGGCGTGCCGAAACATCCGCACGCGTGCGGCCGCAGATTCGCGAGGCGCTCGTCGAATACCTGCCGGGCAGCAACAATTTGGAAACCCTGCGGAATTTTGCCAAGTCGTATCACCGCGATTTTGTGGATGGCATCCTCGAAGTACACAACGCGGTGAGCGGCGGCGCCCGCGACCGTTTGTGGGAACTCAGCCTCGAGCTCGGGTTGGTGCACGATTGGTGCAACGACAGCCGCTCCCGCGACCGCACGAAGCGCTGGCTGGCTTTCGAACGGCTGGCTCTAGCGTGCGCCTACGAACCCTGCCGCCGCATCGCCGGCGATCTGCAGCTTCGAGGCCTCGAAGATCCCGATGTGGAAGTTCGCTTCGCCGCGGCGCGCGGGCTGGCCTACTCCGCCGATATCGAGGAGATTAAACAGGTTTTTGAGCTGGCCATTTCCCAGAATTCGCTGGGCCGCGTGCTGCTCACCGAGTCGCTGCGGCCGCATGCCGTGGCTTTGTGCGCAACCGTGGTTTCGGAGGCATTGCGTTCCACCGACGAAGCGCGCGTGCAGTCGGCGCTCGAAATCGCGCTGGCTTGGGAACGCGCCGTGCCGCTGATGGATCTCCACCGCCTGATTGCCGATGGCAGCCCGTCCATCCGGCAGTTGTCCTTGCGCCTGCTTCCGCTGGTGCCCTCTTCGCCCGAGAATGAGTCGGTCGTCATCCGCGCCCTCTCCGACAAGATGCGGAGCACGGCCCTCGAAGCCGTGGTGGCGGCCGGACGCCTCAGAATCGAGGCCGCCATTCCTGGTTTGACGCACTTCCTGAAGTGGGGCGATCAGGAGCTCTCCCGGGCCGCCGCCGATGCTTTGGCGGACATACCGCCCAGGGGTTGGGAAATCCTGCAGGAGTTCGGACCCCCTCGGGGCGTCGCGCCGACGCTGTCACCCAAAACGCAACCGTTCACGCTGACCCGAAGCGATCGCCCCGCGGAAGTGAAGGCTAGCGTATGATGCCGCAAATCTTGACGGTGCTTCATAACATCCAGCGAATCCTCGCGGAGCCGCGCATGATTCAGCCGATCTTCACCGCCGTGCTGGGCACGCTGGCTGCTTTCCTTTTCGTCGTGAGTTTAGCCAGTTTTTTTGCCCTGTTGCGGGGATCGTTCTATCTGCGCAGATTTGCGCGGGCGCAAGTGCGCGACGATCGGGCCATGCTCCTGAAATCGCCGTTAGTGCCCGCCGTTTCGCTGATTGCGACAGTTCCCGATGCAACCCAGGATTCCAGGGAATTTGTGCGTCGCCTGCTCGATGTCCACTACGGCAAGCACGAGCTGGTGCTGGTGCTCGACGGTCTGAACGAGGCCGACCTGGAAGTCTGGAAGAACGAATTCCGCCTGGTTGTGTGCCGGCGTCCGGCTGATGAGCTCCTTCCTTCCGCGGCGATCCGGTGCATTTACGAGCCACGCGATCCACTCCGGCTCATCGTTGTCGATAAAGAGCGCGGCGGTGGTGACGATGCGCGCAATTGCGCGGTCAATGTTGCCGATTCCCCGCTGATCGGGATCGTGGAGCGCGATGCCGCGTTTCAACCGGATGCGTTTCTGCAACTGGTGCGCTGCATGCTCGAGGACCCGGATCGGATCGTGGCGGTCTGCGGCACCGCGCCGGCCCCTCATGGCGATAACCTGGCGGCACGCTTCGGCGCGCTGGAATCGTACCGGCAGTGGCTGGGACGTTGCGGGTCTCTCGTGGAGCGCAACATGCTCGGCGCGGTTCCCGGTTGCGCCATGCTGGTGAGGCGCGACATCTTGATCAGCGCCGGCGGCTTCCAAGCCGGAAACCTGGACATGGTTTTACGTTTACATGCGGCCGCGAAGGCTACCGGAAAGCCGTACCGGATCGCGCTCGCGCCCGAACCGATCAGCTACGTGCGACCGCCCTCAACCGTCTCCGAACTCCGCGCCACCACGCTGGCGGATCAAGGCGAAATCATCGGCGCGCTGCGATCGCAGAAGTTTCGCACCCCGGGATTGCCGTCGCTGTTTACGGTGCGCGTGTTACGGCCGCTGGCTGAGACCCTCACGTACGCGCTGGTAATCGTGGGTTTGGCAATCCAGTGGATCAAACTGGATCTGGCGCTTCTGGTGGTCCTTGCGACCATTGGGATGGGCGTTCTGCTGTCGATGGCGGCGGTGGTGTTTCGCGAGCAGGCCCGCGTAGAAGGCGCCGAGCCGCGAAAGCTGCGCGCGCTCTTCCTGGCGGCGTTTCCCGAAAACCTGGGATATCGGCAAAGGCGCAATTTCTGGCTGATTGCCGGGTTGCGAAAACCTCGGCACCCCGCTGCCGCCTAGCTGCAGTAGGACAGGCCATCGTCTTTTGTGGCCTGTCAAGGCGTGCCACTAGCGCGCTGGCAGACGACACAAACCGGTCGTCTGGCCTACGGTTTTTCACCCAACGCGACCACGCGCGAATCGGTTTGAAACTTTTTGTAGTCGCTGAAGGTGAAGTGCATATCCCGGTTCAAGCCCTTCACGAGCAATAGCCGCGCTATGGCGTGCAGTGACACCTCTTTCGGCAGCCAAACCTCGTTGTTGACTCGGGTTTGCTCGATCACCAGGTGGCTGCCCTTGGAGACGCGCAGCAGGAAGCCGCCCAGCGAAATGGTGTCGAGCACCTCCATTTCCATTCGGGCGCCTTGGTAATCGCGCTCGTCAATCCACAGCCGCAGCCTGGCCTTGGAAAGGAATACAGTCAGCGTCGATTTGGGCTTGTAACCCGGTTTCGGCGTTCCCACGATTACGTAGGTCGGCCGGCCTCCGAGCTGCTCTTCGCCCGTAAGCGTGAAGTCGAATGCATCGGGCAGCTCCTTTACCGGCTCGCGCTGCCGTTCTTGCCTCCGCGTCCATTCGGCCATGCGGCGCTCCCGTTCGGTGCTGGATTCCTGGCGCCGGTCGTCGATGCTGCGGTGTAGCTTCTCTTCCTCCCGCCGCTGCTCTTCGGCGGGGATCGGCTGATCGTTGCGCGCCACCAGCCGACGGTACGGGGAGCCCTCGAGCAAGGTGATATCCCAAGTCTCGATTTTTTCGCTCTTCACATTGCCGGCCCCGTCCAGTTCGCGCACATCTTGCCGCTGCAAAAACGTGTAGTTACGGGCCACATTGGTGTTGGCCGTATCCAGTTCCACGGCCCGCCGCACAATTTCGCGGGCATCTTCGGCGAACAGCAGGGTTCCCAGAAAAGCCAGGAGCAGAACGGGTTTCACTCTTTGAGCTTACCAAGGGACGTATTGCGGCTTGGTAAACCGCGGGTGTAGTGAGTCATACAGAATGCAGTTTAACTCTGTGGGGCAGACGATCGGTTTCCGTCGTCTGCCGGCGCCGCCCAGCGGCCCAAGGGCGCGCTTCGCACATCGTGGCAGACCGCGAAAGACGACGGTCTGCCCCACGCAAGGCAGCGAACGACCACTAGAAATCCGCCCATTGGCCGATACGTGTTGGTAGGACCTGTATGCTGGAGGTACTCGATCCCAACCGCTATCGCACCATTCTGGAGAGTTTGCCCAATGGCGTGTATGTGGTTGACCGCGACCGGAAAATTCTGTTTTGGAACGATGGCGCCGAACAGATTACAGGGTATTTGCGGCAGGAGGTGATCGGACGTTACTGTCCCGACAACCTGCTGATGCATTGCGATGAGAACTACCGCTATTTGTGCGGCTCCCAGTGCCCCCTTCTCCACACGATTCATGACGGTCGCGTGAGGGATGTCCAGGTCTTCCTGCGGCACAAAAATGGCGAGCGGGTTCCAGTGCGTGTGCGCGCCGTGCCGCTCCGCGACGCGGACGGGTCGATCATCGGAGCGATCGAGACGTTTGATGAGGTGCACCCGTGGGCGAATCTGCGGATTCACCCGAATGCCAGGGCGGTCGAGAACCACGTCGAGCAACTCACTGGGATCTCGGATCACGACTCGACCCGGTCGTACCTGGAAGCGTGCTTACGCGATTACGCTGCAGACCAAATCCCATTTAGCATTCTGCAAATCGCGATCGATGATTTGGACCGCTTCCGTAAGATTCATGGGGCGGTAGCGACGAACCGCATCGTCCATATGGTGGCAGCAACGCTCTCGAAGAACCTCCGCGAAGGCGATATCGCCGGGCATTGGGCGGGAGATTGTTTTCTCGCCATTCTCCTGGACTGTCAGCCTGCGTCCCTCGACCAAATCGCCGCCAAATTGAAAGTCATTATCGAGTACGCGGCCATCCCCTGGTGGGGCGAATGGCTCTCGGTCGCCATCACGGCGAGCGGGACCACGGTGCGTGCCGCGGACACGGTGGATTCGTTGCTCGCGCGCTGTGGGGAAACACTGGTATGTCTGGAGGATGCCACTACCGCAGGCAACCGGCCTGAGGAAGGACTGGAGTAAGACAGAACCTATGTTCGCAATTATCGGCATTGTGGTTGTGTTCGGCGCCGTGTTGGCAGGCTACCTGATGGAAAAGGGGCAGATCCTGGTGCTCCTTCAGCCCGCCGAACTGGTAATTATCTTGGGCGCAGCCATCGGCACGGTGCTGGTCGCCAATCCGCCTCGCATTCTCAGCGGAATTCTGAAAGGCATCGCCGGGGCGTTCGGCTCTTCCAAGTTTACCCAGCAGTGGTACGTCAATTCCCTCAAGCTGTTGTATGACTTCTTCGACCAGGCGCGCCGCGGCGGACTTGCCACGCTTGAAGCGGAAGTCGAGGATCCCTCGAAGAGCAAGATTTTCGCCACTCAGCCGGCCGTTCTCGCCGACCATCATGTCTGTGCATTCATCTGCGACACCTTTCGAGTGATGATGATCGGCGGCATGGACCCGCTCGATTTGGATCAAATGCTCGAATCGGATATCGACACGCACCACCAGGAGGCGGGCGAGCCGGTGAGCGCGCTGAGCACCATGGCGGATTCGCTTCCGGGCCTCGGCATTGTGGCCGCCGTCTTGGGCGTGGTGATCACCATGGGAGCTCTGGGCGGCAAGCCCGAGGAGATCGGCCACAAAGTGGCGGCCGCGCTGGTGGGCACCTTCCTCGGCATTCTCTTGTGCTATGGACTCATTGGCCCGCTGGCGGCCAGTATGGCCAAAACCGCCGAGGCTGAGCACGCCTACTTTCATGTGCTGCATGTGACGATGTCCGCGTTCAACAAAGGCACGCCTCCGCTTTTGGCCGTGGAGACGGGCCGGCGCGCCATCCCGGGCTATGCCCGGCCGAAGTTCGAGGAGCTGGAAAAAGTCTGTCGCAAGAAGGGCGACCAGCCGGCGGCGCCGGCCGCGGCTGCGGCTGACAAGAAATAGGTGATTCGTGCCCGACGCCCCACGACCAATCATTATCAAAAAGAAAAAGGGAGGCCATGGCGGCCACCACGGCGGCGCCTGGAAAGTGGCCTATGCCGATTTCGTAACCGCGATGATGGCCCTTTTTATCGTGCTCTGGCTGATGAACACCAGCAAGCAGATCCAGGAGGCCGTGGGCGGTTACTTTCGCGATCCTGCGGGGACATCCAAGAAGGTGGGCAACGGCGAAACAGGCGCGGGCGAGAACTTCAATTTGACCAAGGACAACATGGACAAGCTGAAGGAGGAGCTGCAAAAGTCCATTCGCCGCACCGTCAACTTCGACAAACTCAAGGATCACATTGATATGACGGTCACTCCGGAAGGTCTCCGCATTGAATTGATGGAAGGCAAAGAAGGCACATTCTTCCAAAGCGGCGTGGCGGCGCCCACGGATAGCGGCCAGGAGATCCTGGTGAAGCTGGCGGACGAATTGGGAAAGCTGCCCAACACGCTTTCCATCGAAGGCCACACCGACGCCAAGCCATTTGCTTCCACGAACGGCTATAGTAACTGGGAGCTTTCTGCGGACCGCGCCAACATGGCGCGGCGTTTGATGCAACAGAATGGTATCGGGCAGAAGCAAGTCAGTCAGGTGCGCGGCTATGCCGACCAGCGCCTGCGCAAAGTATCCGATCCCGAAGATCCTTCCAACCGGCGCATCTCCGTAATCGTTCAGTACCTGGTAAAACCTGACGGTGAAAAGGCCGCGCCCGAAGCCACTGACGCTCCCAAACCGCAGCCGGCGCCAGCAGCGGTACCCAGCCATTCTGCGCCCCTCACCCAAGCCGCTGCCAAGCCGTAATCGCCGCTGCGTTAAGATGACTGCTCCGGCATGTTTCCTTTAGTGGTGCACGGATGGCGGAGCTGGAAAAGCGCGAAAGCGACAGCCCTGCTTGCAGTCACTGCGCTGGCCGCCGGACTCGGTTCGGCAACCGCAATCTACACAGTAGTGGATGCCGTGTTGCTCCGGCCTATACCCTGGCAGCACGGCGAGCGCTACGTAGCGCTGTTTGGGGCCCGGCTCAACGATCCCGGCACGCGGCAATGGAGCTCGAATTCCTGGCTCGACCTGCTGGAGTTCCGCGACAAAACGCACAGCTTCGACTCCTTCGGAATATTTCAGCCGCGAGAGTTCAGTCTGAGCGCGCCGGGAGCGCCACAGCACCTCACGGGAGTCGAGGTGACGCCTTCGTTCGCCAATGGCCTTGGGGTGGACCCTGTGGTGGGGCGCTGGTTTGGCGAGGCGGCTAACGAACAGGGCAACGTGAACCTCGCCGTGATTTCGAGCGCGCTCTGGAAGCGTTTGGGCGGCGATCGGAGAGTAATCGGTCAGACTCTTACCATGGATGGCCGCGCCTACACGGTAACCGGCGTGATGCCCGCCTGGTTTCGGTTACCCCCCACCTACGTGGGCGGCGGGGAGTATCGAGCGGACGTTTGGGTGCCGCTCAATCCGCAAGGCGAACAGCGAAAACGCGACTATGCGGGCTACTTCTGTTTCGCCCGTCTCAGGCCCGGCGCCTCGTCGGCCCAGGCGGACACTGAAGTGAAACGCGTAGCCGCGGAGATCGCCAAGGAATACCCGGAGCAGCACCCGGAATACACAGCGTTGGTGGTCGGGCTGCTGGAATCAGTTGTGAAAGGCATCCGCCCCGCATTGATACTGCTGCTGGTGGCGGCCGGAGCGCTGCTGTTGATGACCTGCGCCAACGTGGCCGGATTGCTGCTGGCCCGGTCCGTTACACGTTCCAGAGAAACGGCCATCCGTGTGGCGCTCGGCGCTGCCGGCTGGCAACTTGCCTGGCAGTTTTTCGTGGAAGGGCTGCTAGTGGCCTTCACTGGCGCAGCCGTTGGGCTTGCGGTAACTGTCATCATTGTGCGCCTGGTGCTTTCCGTGGCGGCGGACTACATTCCGCGAGCCGATGGGATCGGCATCAACTGGACGGCGCTTCTATTCGCGGTTGGCGCCGCCGTGATCTCCACTGTGCTGTTCACTTTGGCCCCGCTCTGGCATGCCGTCCGCAGCCAGCCGAACGAAGCCCTGACCGAGGGAGCGCGTACCTCTGCCCCCGCACGTAGCCGACGCCTCTCGCGAGCCTTGGTGGTGGCGGAAATTGCGCTGGCCTTTGCGTTGCTCGCCGTGAGCGCCACCATCATCGCGCATCTCAATCGTCTGCTGCACGTTGCCCCGGGGTTCGACCCGGATGGCGTGTTGACCTTCAGTGTGAACCCCAGCACCGCCCAATACCCGGATACCGCGCGGTTGGTCCCCTATCAGAAGCGTCTGCTCGGCGCCATCGAGCACATTCCGGGCGTACAACGTGCCGGCATGATCGACCATCTCCCGCTGGTCGGCTGCTGTTTTATCACCGCTCTACTGCCGGAAGGTGTTCCTCCGGATCAAGGCGGGCAGGAGGTGAACCTCATCGTTGTCGATCCAGAGTATTTCCAGACGATGCGGATTCCGCTGCTACAGGGACGCACCTTCGACGAGCGCGACGATAGGAAAGGCGACGTCTTGGGGATTGTCATCGATATCGCTGCCGCCAAACGCTATTGGCCGGACCGCCACGCCCTCAACGCCCCGGCGCGGCTGGGAAACGTGAGTGGCACGCGCGCCCAGGTGATCGGCATCGTCGGCAACGTACGCAACCAAGGCTTGGACGAAGAGACCGAACCGGAGGTGTATCTGCCCTACACCAGCATCGCCGTGAATCCGATGAATTTTGTTCTGCGCTCGGGCCTTCCTGTATCCACCCTGGCGCCCGAAATCCGGCGCGCCATCCGGAGCGTTGACACTTCGCAGCCAGTCTACGATGTGCGCGAAATGCGCGAGGTCGTCCTGGGTTCGGTAACCACCGAAAGGCTCCAGTCCTTCCTCACGGCGTTCTTCGCTCTGGCTGCCTTGCTCATGGCGGCGCTGGGGCTTTACGGAATGGTGTCCTACTCGGTCCGGCAGAGGACCGTAGAGATCGGCACGCGCATGTCCTTGGGGGCGGTGGGCCGCGATGTGCTCGGCCTGGTGTTGGGCGACGGTCTCAAGGTTGGTGGGTACGGAATTGCGGCAGGAGCCGTCGTAGTCGTAACGGCAGCGTTGCTGCTGAAATCCCAGATCTTCGGCGTTCGCCTCGACAATCTGCCTTCATTTCTCATTTCGGCGGCGATCGTAACAGGCATCGCCGCCATCGCGGGTTTCTTTCCGGCATGGCGAGCGACCCTGGTCCCGCCCATGGTCGCGATCCGCGACGATTCCCGGTCCCTCTGGCGCACGGCGCGGACGGGAGCAATGGGTCTGGCAAGGCGTGTATCGGGATTGCTAACCCCAGCCGAAGAGGCCTTAGCCGAAGGGACTCTGACGGCGGGATTTGTGGATTCCAGCCGGCAGGCGGAATCATTCGCTCAAGCGATGCAACTCGCTTTGGCCGCGCTCGCTGATGCGATCCATTGCCACTCTGCATGGCTGCTGGAAAAGACTTCCGCAGAGTACCG
>DATJAK010000092.1:0-16551 GCA_035516375.1 Bryobacteraceae bacterium | reverse complement strand
AGCGACTCGACGTAGCGCCGCTGGCCCTCCGCGTAGATGGTGTCGAAGGCCAGGGACGACTTGCCCGAACCCGACACGCCCGTAATCACGGTTAGTTGATTATGGGGAATGGAAAGCGAAATGTCCTTAAGGTTATGGACTCGCGCGCCGCGAATCCGAATCTCTTCTGGCACGGGGGTTTTGGGTGAACTTCAATTATACAGCGACGGGAATCGGGCTTACTTACTGCCCATCCCCACGAAGAACACGCCCACCAGAATCAAGCCCAGCCCCAAGAATTTCTGGCGCGTGAACGCTTCGTGGAAAAACAGGCGGGACCACAAGAGCGTCCATACATATCCCAATGAAACCATGGGATAGAGCACCGAGAGCTCGCCGTGGCGGATTCCCAGCACGAAGAAAACTGCTGAGAGCAGGAACAAAGCCACGCCGAGTGCGAGGTGCCAATTCAAGATGTGCCAAAAACCCTGCTTGAGTTTCGTGGCGCCAGACTTCAGAAACACCGCCCCAAACGATCCGATTACGGAGCCGAAGAGCACCAGCGCCATGGAACTTAATGGGGTGGCTGTCATTGCGTTCTCCTGCCCAGCACAGCCACGCCGATGACGATAATCGCGATTCCCGCCAACCGAAGCGGGTTGGCCCGGTCGTGAAAAATGATCAGGGAAAGTATCGTGACCCAGACGTACGTCAGCGCGATCACCGGGTACAACAAAGAAAGCTCTCCATCGCGCAGAGCCAGCACCAGTAACAGAGTGCTTACGCCATAGAGCGCGAGTCCGCCGATCAAAGCCCAATTCGTCACCACGCTCAAAAGACTGAGCTGGGCCATGTGGTTGGCGCCGGTTTTCAGCAGAATCTGCGCGGCTGCTCCCAGTATTGTGCAACCAAATACCAACACCACGCCCGTGCGGTGCGCGGTAGCAGGAGGCGGGGGAACGGTTGCGGTTGTGCTCAATCTCCAACAGGATAACAGGCTTTCCGATAAAATGAAGGTTTGTGGATCCCGACAATATAACCCTCGCGGAACAGGAGAATCCCCCTGCGCAGGAGCCACCCAAGCAAGAACCCCAGCGGGGGTTTCTGGCCGAGTGGACGGTCACCATTATCCTGCTGTTGTTCGGCACCACGACGCTGGTGCAAGCCTACGTGATTCCAACCGGTTCCATGGAGAATACTCTCTTAGTTGGCGATCACCTGCTGGTCGATAAGCTTTCCTATGCGCCTGCCGGAAGCCTCTCGCGGCACGTGCTGCCTTACAGTAATTTGAAACGCGGCGACATTATTGTCTTTCGCTATCCCATACATATCGCCGAGACCTTCGTAAAGCGGCTGATCGGCGTGCCCGGCGACCGTATCCGGCTCATCGATAAGCAACTCATTCTCAATGGCCGGTCAGTCAACGAGCCGTACGTGTATCACAGCACCGAATATATCGACTCCTATCGCGACAATTTTCCCAGCGAGCCGAACGTGAACGTGGTGGAGCCGGCGATCGACATGCTGCAGAATCATGTGCGCAACGGCGAGGTGGTCGTGCCCGAGCGTTTCTATTTCGCGATGGGCGATAACCGCGATTCCTCGCTCGATAGCCGTTACTGGGGTTTCGTGCCGCGCGAAAACATCATCGGCAAACCGCTCATCATCTATTGGTCGTACAACGCGCCCACGGACGAATTGACCGATCAATCCATCGGCGTCCGGCATTTGGTTGATGTGCTGTTGCACTTCCCGACGAAGACCCGATGGGATCGGACATTCCGCCTGGTTCACACCTACGCCCTTCAATAAAGGGCCCGAGCCATACGAATGCCCAATCCTCACTACTACGGACTCATTCTGGCCGGCGGACGAGGCACGCGGTTCTGGCCGCGCAGCCGCAAACGTTTTGCCAAGCAAGTGCTCAACGTGGTGGGAGATCGCTCACTGATTCAAGCGACCGTCGATCGCCTGGCGCCGGTCATTGCGCCGGAGCGTTTGTGGGTGCTCACCAGTCAGGAACTGCGCGGCATCATCATCCGCCAGCTTCCCGAAATTCCGCCGAAGCAGATTCTGGCGGAGCCGATGCAACGGAATACCGGGCCCGCGATCGGGCTGGCCGCGCACATCCTCCACTCCGTGGACCCGAATGCCGTGATGGGCGTGTTCCCCGCAGACCATGTAGTGGGAAAGGCGAGCGTTTTCCGCAACGTGCTGCGTAGCGCATTGCGCTCGGCGGCGGCAGGGCATCTGGTGGTCGTCGGAATTGAGCCGCGCTGGCCGGAAACCGGATACGGCTACATCGAATTCCCCAAAGGCACGCGGGCGGGCGCGGACGAAGCCGTGCCGGTGCGCCGCTTCCGCGAAAAGCCGGCTCTGCCCATCGCCCGCCGTTACTTCGCGGCCGGCAACTTCTTCTGGAACTCGGGCATGTTCTTCTGGCGCGCGGACGTGTTGTTGGATGAGCTGCGCCGCCACTTACCGCGCACCGCAACCGTGCTGGCCGCGCTTCCGAAGTTTGCCGACCGCCGTTTCGCCGCGAAGGTGAAACAGGCGTTTCCGCTGTGCGACAACATCTCCATCGATTTCGCCGTGATGGAGAAAGCGAAGGATGTTCGCGGCATCCCCGCGCCGGACTTCGGATGGAACGATGTCGGCAGCTGGAACGCCGTCTACGAGTTGCTGCCCCGCGACGGCGATGGCAACGTACTATCTGCGGAGTCCCTTTGCCTTGACTCCCATGACAACTTCGTGGACGCCCGCGGCAAAGTGGTCGCGCTGGTGGGAGTCAAGGATTTGATCGTGGTGGATACACCGGATGCGTTGCTGATTGCCGACCGCTCGCGCGCGCAGCAGGTGGGAGACGTGGTGAAGGCGCTAGAGAAGCAGAAGCGGCATGAGCTGCTGTAGTTCTTCGTGGGACAGGCCATCGTTGTTCGTGGCCTGTCTTTTTGCGCTGTAGTCCAATAGACTGCTGACTACGGTTATCTTTTCCGGTCATTGCGAAAGATGATAGTCAAAGGGCCTACTTTTGGACTTTCTCGTAAGTCGTCGTTACAGGAGTTTTTCCGTCGGGCATCACAAGTCGGGCATCACAATAGGATCAGGTGATAGAGAGAGTGTGCCATCCTTGATGACAAAGGCTGTTCGGCCCTTATTGTTTCCGGCGGTGTAGTTCAAAAGACCGTTCTGGACCTCCCACGACCGCGCCCTTGAGTTGCATTCCCGTGAGCGAACCCGTCATTTCGGCAGAGTACGTCCACTTTCCATCCCGCAGGAAGACGATGTGCAACGACCCGATCCGAATGGTCGCGGGTGCATTGCCTGCCACGGTCTTTAGATTCCATTCCCCAAGCAAACTGGCAGACGCTTCCTGCCCTCTGCTTGCCCAGGCGGCCAGCAAACACACCAAAATGCAAACTAACCGCTGGCCTTTCATTACGCCGTCCGGGTCTTCCCCGCCTTCGTCAGCAGTTTCCCCAGAATCCTCACCGCCTGGTCGACCTCTTTCTCCGTCGCAATATACGGCGGCAGGAACCGCAGCACGGTGTCGTGCGTGCAGTTGATCAGCAGGCCGGCGGGGATGGCGTCGAGCACAATCTGCTTTCCCGGAATCGTCAGTTCCATTCCCAGCATCAGGCCGTAGCCTCGCACTTCTTTGACGAACGAATGCTTGCGCGCCAAGTCGTTCAGCTTGTCAGCGAAATAAGCGCCCATCTTCTGAATCGAAGGGAGTAACTCGTCAAGAATATCCAGGAATTCGAGGGCCACGCGGCAGGCGAGCGCGCCGCCGCCAAACGTGCTGCCGTGCATGCCGGGCTTGATCGCCGCCGCCGCCTTCGCGTTGGCCATGATCACACCGAGAGGAATGCCGCATGCGATCGGTTTGGCAAACACGGCTACGTCGGGAAGAATCACGGTCTCGGCGCGCTGATACGCGAAGTAGGTGCCTGGCCGGCCCACGCCGCACTGGGTTTCGTCGGCCACCAGCAGCGCGTTGTGACGGTCCGCCAGTTCACGCGCTTTCGCGGCGAATTCGGAAGTCAAGGGATAGATGCCGCCCTCACCCTGAATCATCTCGAGCACGATGCCCGCGGTGCGCTCGTTAACCGCGGCTTCGAGCGCCGCCACATCGTTCAGCGGCACGAATTTCACGCCCGGCAGGAGCGGTTCGAAATCGGTGCGATACTTTGCCTGCCCGGTGATCGAAAGCGCCCCCATGGTGCGCCCATGAAAGGAGTTGTCAAGTGAGACGATCTCGTACTTTTCCGGATGAATGGCGCGCCCGTGCGCATGCACCATCTTCAAAGCGCCTTCCATCGCTTCGGTTCCCGTGTTGGCGAAGAAGGCGCGCTCCAGGCCGCTCATGCGCGCCAGTCGCTGCGCGAGCGGTCCCTGGTAGGGGTGGTAATAGAGATTGGACGAATGGATCAGCCGTGCCGCCTGCTCGCGGATCACTTTGACGATGCGAGGATGCGCATGGCCCAGTGCATTGACCCCAATCCCGGTGATGAAATCCAGGTATCGCCGGCCCTCGATGTCATATAGGTAGCAGCCTTTGCCGCGCGCCACCACGAGCGGATAGCGGGCGTAGTTCTGGAGTAAATACTGCTGCTCCAAATCCTTGATCGACTGCGCGGGGTTTTCCGCCACGGGGGGAAGCGTGCTGATCATCTCCTCATGATAGCCGACTGTCGATTGGCGCACGCTTGAATTGAAGACGCCAGTCGGGTATAGTGCCTCACTAGATGGGCGTGCCCGCAGCACACGCCCGTGGAGGTGTTTATGCGCTTCCCTTTACCTATTCTGATTGCGGGGATGATCGTGCTCTCGAGCGCGCCGGCCGTTCTCGCGCATCATAGTCTGGACGCGCTCTATGACCCTAAACAAATCCTGACGCTCACCGGCACGATTACCAAGACGGATTGGAGCAACCCGCATGTCCATTTCTTTTTCGATGTGCCGGACGCGAGCCGCACCGTGAACTGGCAGGTGGAAATGGGCAGCCCCAACGCGCAAATCCTCAGCGGCTGGAAAATCGATACGCTCAAAACCGGTGACCGCGTGAAGGTGAGCCTCTATCGCGCGCGCGATGGCTCGAACGTGGGTTTCGCGCGCAAAGTCACGAAAGTCGGACCGTAAGCACCGATCTCTTTGGTCGCCGCGGTAAGACCATTTGATATGCTACAACCTGTATTTTGGGAGGTCTGATGAGGTTCGGGCTAATCGCGTTGGCTGTGGCGTGCGGCGGGGTGCTGTTCGATGCGCCGCTGGCGCAAGCGCACCATAGCAACGTGGCGTTTGAAGTGACCAAGGTCATCACCATCACGGGAGTGGTGAAAGAGTTTCGATGGGCCAACCCGCATACCTGGCTGACGTTGACCGTCGATGACGGAAAGGGCAACAAAGTGGATTGGTCCGTGGAGGGACGGGCGCCCAGCGTGTTACTGCGCGCCGGCTGGACCAAGAACTCGCTGAAACCGGGAGACACGGTCACGGTCGACATGAGCCCGGCAAAGGACGGCACTAAGACCGGCTTGATTGCGCGCGTCACGAAGGCGGATGGGACCATTCTTCCCAACGCGCCGCCTCCTACGGAGTAGCCACACTATGCGCAATCACAACGTCACCCTTCTGACTCTGACAGTGCTCCTTTCCGTTCCAGCCGCCATTCACGCGCAAACCACACCAGACTTCTCGGGTGTCTACAATCCGCTGAATCCGTTCGGCAATTTCGAGCGCCGGGGCGGCCCTCCGCCCGCGGCCCGCCCAGGGCCCCCGCCGCGGCCAACGCAATCCGCTCCGCTCTCCGATGGCTCGCAGGGGCGTTCGCCGAATGCACCTTCGCTCACGCCCGAATACCTGGCCAAATGGCAAATGATCAGCAAATCGCGCATTGCCGGCTCCGGGGAGTATGACTACACGGCCAAATGCCTCCCGCCGGGAATGCCGGCAATGATGAACATGGCCTACGGCATGGAGGTCATGCAGACCAAAGACAAAATCACTTTCTTTAGCGAGTTGAACGATGCGCTGCGGCGCGTCTATCTCGACGGGCGCAAGCCGAGCCAAAAGGTTCTGGACGATCCGACTTACGCTGGTTACTCCACCGGTCACTGGGAAGGAGACACGCTGGTGGTCGATACGGTTGCGCTCCGGCCGGAGACGTTTATCGAGGGGTTCTCGCCGCATAGTGATGCCATGACGGTGAAAGAGCGCATACGGCTCACCGCACCCGACTTGCTCGAAGATCGAATTACGGTAACCGACCCGAAGGCGCTCACCAAGCCCTGGGAGACCGTGAAGCGGTATCGCAAAGCAAAACCGGGTAATGACGAACTGCGCGAGTTTGCCTGCGCCGAAGGCCTTGCCGAAGCCAAGTGAATCACTTTCTTTTGTAGGGCAGACGATCGCCTTGTGTCGTCTGCCGGCTCGACCAGCAAAGACGACCGACCGCAAACAACGACGGTCTGTCCCACCTGAGCCGACGATCTTGCCGACGCCAAGTGATTGTAGGGCAGACGATCGCCTTGTGTCGTCTGCCGGCTCGATCAGCAAAAACAACAGACCGCAAAAAACGACGGTCTGTCCTACCTACCAACCGGCTGGTATTGGCCCACGGTCCCCGTCGCGGTAGGCTGAAAATGCAGACCTATGCGGCGAAGACAGCATCTCGTGAGGACCGCAGCGGTGGCGTGCGGGTTCTATGGGTAGTCCTGACGACACGCTTCGTGGCGATCCCGGTCCCGCCGATCGCCGGATGTGGGATAGCCGCGTTGTTCTGCTGACCGGTTTTGGCGGGCTGCTCCTCATCGTGGCCCTGGCCGGCGTCGCCGGGTTGCGCGTCTTGCAGCAAATCCGCCGCGATGACGATCGCATCCGCACCGAATTCCTGCTGCGCAATCATTTGCTCGACCAGATCCGCGATCAACTGTACCTTTCCGGAACCTACGTTCGGGATTATGTGCTCGACCCCGATCCCAGCCGCGCGGAGATGTATCGGGATAGCCTGGAGCAGGTTCGCCGCGACATGAATGCCGCCGTGGCCGCGGAGGCCAAACTGAAGGGATCGGAGGGAACGTCGACCTTCCAGGCGCTCGAAAAAGAACTGGCCGATTACTGGCGCACGCTCGACCCGGTCTTCCAATGGGACGCTGCGACCCGGCGCCGGCGCGGATATGAGTTTTTGCGCGCCGATGTATTTCCGCGGCGCACTGCGGTGCTCCAAATCGCCAGCCGCATTGGCGATCTGAACGAGCAACAATTGAATGCCGGCAACGGGCGCATCGTAACGGTTCTACGCCAATTTCAATATCAGCTCCTGGCCACGTTGCTGGCGACGCTCGTGCTGGGCCTGGGGATGGCGGCATTCAGCGCGCGCAAGATTCTGGCGCTCGAGCGCCACGCGCAAGCACGGTATGAAGAAGTGGCTGCGGCTCGGCTGCAGTTGGCCAATCTGTCGGCGCGCCTGGTTCAGGCGCAGGAAACGGAACGCCGGGCGCTCTCCCGCGAGTTGCACGATGAAATCGGCCAGTCTCTTTCTGCCGCCCTGGTCGAATTGCGGAACCTCTCGGGGAACGTCGCGGCTGGCGCGCAGAACCAGGTCGACGTGATCAAGGGGCTGGTGGAAGGGACCGTGCGCGCGGTGCGCCAGATGGCCCTTTCTCTGCGGCCCTCGATGCTCGACGACCTCGGCCTGATTCCGGCCCTCAAATGGCAGGCCCGTGAGGTCTCGAAGCGCACCTCGATGAACGTCACTGTGGTGGCCGATCCGGTGGCCGACGACCTGCCGGATGCCTACAAGACCTGTATCTTCCGCGTCGTTCAGGAAGCCCTGCACAACTGCGCCACGCATTCCGCCGCCAAAACGGTTCGCGTCCGCGTGGGGCATGAGTCCGGCGCGCTGCTCGTATCGGTCGAGGACGATGGACACGGCTTCGATACGACTCATGTGAAAGGCATGGGATTGCTGGGCATGGAAGAACGCGCGGCGCAGTTGGGAGGAACGGCCCGCGTACACTCCGGGCCTGGCTTCGGCACCGTCGTCACGGTGGAGCTTCCATTCCATTCGGTCGCAGTACGAAAGGCCGTACGAGCCAATGAAACAGATTCGCATCCTGTTAGCGGATGACCACACGGTAATGCGCCGCGGCCTGCGGCTCTTGCTCGAGAGCCAGCCGGAGTTCAGCGTCACGGGTGAAGCCGCCGATGGCCGCCAGGCAGTCGACCAGGCAGTGGCCACCAAGCCGGATGTAGTGGTGATGGACATTGCGATGCCGCAATTGAGCGGCACCGATGCCGCGCAACGAATCAAGGAAAGCCTGCCCGGCACGGCCGTCGTGATCCTGAGCATGCACTCCGACGAGGGTTATGTCCTGCGGGCGCTCAAGGCGGGAGCCAAAGGCTACATCTTGAAGGACTCGGCTGAAGGCGACCTGATTCAAGCGATCAAAGCCGTGGCGGAGGGCAAGGCTTTCTTCAGCCCGGAAATCAGCCGCATGCTGGTGGAAGATTATGTGCGCGAAATCCGAAACCGGGGGATGGAGGACAGCTACGAATTACTCACGGTCCGGGAGCGCGAAATTCTTCACATGCTGGCGGAAGGAAAATCGAACAAGGACATCGCGACCTTGCTGAACCTGAGCCTGTTCACGGTGGAGACGCATCGCCGCAATCTACAAGAGAAGTTAAATTTGCACAGCGTAGCGGAACTGATTCTCTATGCGGTGCGGAAGGGGCTGATTTCCTAATCAGCCGCTTTACATTCCCCGTCCCCGTCTCCAGTGGTCCTCAAACAATCCCTTCATCGCTTCTCCCATACCTTCGTGGTGGAACACCACGGCGGTCCAGGTGGGGCGCGTGATCACCGGGTCGAGCAGCGCGATCATTCCATGCTGGCCGTCGAAAACGGCAAGCTTCATGGGAAGCGAATCGGCGAAGCGGACTTCCACCCCGGCTGCCTGGTAGTCCGTCAGACGCTGGCGGTGCTCGGAGTCAAGCGAGGGCGCCTCCAGCAACAAGCGGCACGCCACGCCGCCCAGCCGCGCCTGCTTCACTAATTTCTCATCGAGCGGATCCACGGCATACGGCGGGCGCGAGAACTCCAGGTATTCCTGTTTGACTTCGGACAACATGCGCCGGTACTCGGCCGCCGTTTGCGCCGGTTCGGTAACAATCCGCAAGAAATCCAGCGTTCCGCGGCCGCCTTGCCCTTCCGAGTACAGTTGTTTTAAATCGTCGATCAGGCCGGAGCCGGCGCGTCCGTTGTCGGTGAGCTCCTGTTCGAGCACCTGCCGTTTCCGCTGCAAATAGCCGGGAATCGCCAAGCTTGGCTCGACGGCCGAAAACAGCTTGGTTTTCTCTTGCACCACTTGCGCGAAGCCCTTCTCCACGAGACTGTCCAGTACCTCGTAGATCTTCTGTCGCGGTACGTGAGCCCGCGCCGCCAGTTCCAGAGCCTTAAATTTAGGATGGCCCAGCAGCACCAGGTAAGAACGCGATTCGTAGGCGTTTAAGCCCAATTGCTGCAGCCGCCGCCAGAACCTTTGAAAATCGAGTTCGGCCAATTCTTCACTCATATTCGTTGCCGCCTCATCTGTGCTGAACATTCGATTCTGGCAAACTCTATCCAAAGAAACAACTAAAAGCGCCACTTCGGAGAGGTGTAACGATTCTCGATAGGTAACAGGAATTCACCGGATGGCACGGATCAGGCATTGACTTGGTACTATTAGAACTTTAGAATGTTCAATAGTAGTGACAGTATGTCTGACAGCGCAAACGGATCGGTACCCAACTCGGCCGTGTCTACCAAGACGAAAATTCGCATTGTAGTTGCGGATGACCACCCCATCTTCCGAGACGGGCTTTGCAGATTGTTGGCTTTAGAGGAAGATTTCGAGGTAGTGGCGCAAGCCCAGGATGGGCGCCAAGTGCTAGACGTGCTGCAACAGTACGAACCGGACATCTTATTGTTGGATTTGAAGATGCCTGGGCTAGACGGGCTAGCGACGCTACAACGCCTGCAATCCGGAAGGAACAAGACCCGAGTCATCGTGTTAACAGCCTCCGATGACAAAAACGAGTTTGTCCAGGCGATGAAGCTGGGCACCTCAGGGATCGTCCTGAAGCAAACGGCTACGGATTTGCTGATCAAGAGCATCCGTAAAGTCCATGCAGGCGAGATCTGGCTCGATTCCCACACCACTGCGGCAGTGATCCGCCAGTTCGTGGCCGCCGATGAAGTTCCGTCCGCGCCCACCTCGGCCGCGCCGCGCGAGCGGGAGCGGTCGCCACTGAGCCAACGCGAACGGGAAATTGTGGCTCTAGTCGCGCAAGGGTTCAAGAATAAGGAAATGGCCGAGAAGATGTTCATCAGCGAACAGACGGTGAAGAACCACCTGCACAACATCTTCGACAAGCTGGGTGTTTCCGACCGCCTGGAACTGGCGCTGTACGCAATTCACAACAATCTGCATACCGGTAGGTAAAAGCTCCTGCCCTTTGCATTCCGCCGTCTGCTATCCTGTGCGTTGCGCCTTGCGATCCTGCTGGTCTTGTCTATTTCCGTTCCTGCCGCTCATGCCCAAGATCCTCCGGATTTCCGCGATAAGCTTCTCGATACTCTAGGACCGGCTGCTCCCACACCCCTGACTAGGGAACAGGGGTTCCAAGCATACCTGCTCAACACCATCGGTCCGATTCCAATCATCGGTGAGGGCTTGGGTTCGGCACTCGCGCAGCGGACCGATAGCCCGAGCGAGTGGGGACAAGGTTGGGCCGCATACGGCAAGCGCTTCGGAAGTAATTTGGCTTATAACGCGGTGCGGCAGACCATTAGCTACAGCGTCGCCAGCGCGCTGCACGAGGACTACCGTTACTTTGGATCACCCGATCAGGGAGTCTGGCGGCGCGCACGGCACGCGCTCGTCAGCACGGTCGCGGCGAGACGATCCGATGGTCGCGAGGTATTTTCGTTCGCGAGTGTGGCCAGCGTGGCGGGAGCGAGCAGTCTCTCAAGCATTTGGGGTCCGCCGAGCTGGAAAGGCGCGGCGAACATCTCGGAGATCGCCGGCATTTCATTCGCCTCGACTGCGGCCTTCAATGTGATCCGCGAATTCCTGCCCGATATCCTTGGGCGTCCCCGAAAATAACGGCTCACGAGACAGCTTTGGTGGGATCCTCGGGCCACTTGTGTTTCGGATACCTGCGCGACAATTCCCGGCGCACCTGCGGGTAGAGCCGCTGCCAGAACCCCGCCAGATCGCGTGTCATTTGCACGGGACGCTGATTGGGCGCGAGCAGCCGAACCACCAACGGCACCGCTCCGCGCGCGATCGTGGGCGTCTCGCGCATGCCGAAGAAATGCTGCAGGCGTGAAGCGATCCAGGGCGGCTGGCCGGCTTCGTAGTGAATGGCCACGTGACGGCCGCCGGGCAGGCGAATTCTCTGCGGCGCGACCTCTTCCACGCTGCGGCGCGCATTTGGCGGGAGCTGTTGTTCCAACAGGCGAATCAGGCCGCCATCGCCAAGCGCTGCCTGCAGATCGGCAAAGCTCTTGAGGCCCGCCGCCGCCACCCGAAA
The DNA here is from genome assembly GCA_035516375.1 of Bryobacteraceae bacterium. Taxonomy (GTDB): domain Bacteria; phylum Acidobacteriota; class Terriglobia; order Bryobacterales; family Bryobacteraceae; genus PSRJ01. The sequence goes on along the minus strand of DATJAK010000092.1, from coordinate 4,989 downwards.
GGCGTCTTCGACCTGGCTCTCACCCATCGTTGGAACAGCAGCGTGGCTGGCGGCGAAGTTCACACGCGCCAGAAACGCCTCAAGTTCTTCGCGGTCGACGAACCGCCCGATGCCTGCCTCCAGGGCTTTCGTCACCAGCAAGGCGCTCGCGGCTTCGGGATCAGAGTGGATAGGCCGTTCCTCGATCACAAGCTCGCCGAAGCACAGTGCGCTCACGGCTTCCACGCGCTCGGCGGTGCGATTCCACTCGACACGGGAGGTGTCGCGCACTTTCTCCGGGAATAGATCGAGCAGCCATTCCGGCTCGATGGCGCTGGCCACGCGCACCAGCGGCGCCTTTTGATCGCGTCGATCCTCGGCCTCCACGGCCACCAGAAACTCGGCAGCCGTCACGCTGCTTTCCGCTGCGAGCAGCGCGGGGCCCCCGGCGGCCAATTGCAACTCTGGTCCCTGCCGGCGCCTGGCCACGCGGTCGGGGAAAGCCGCCAGAATCGCAATCAACAGCGCATCCTCATCGCGCTTCGCCTGACGCTGCGGGTTTACCATGCGGCGCACCTGGCGCACGGTCTGCGCCGTCCGCGGTTGCCACTTCGCATCGAGCAGTACCAACAGATCCGATCGCGTAGCGTGCTCCGGCGGGCCCGCCAGCCGCTCACCCGCGCTCAGCAGGGCGGCGATGGTGCAGCCATCCTCAGCCACGCCCCGATGACGGGCTTCCAAAATCAGGCGCGAGAGGCGCGGATGCAGCGGGTAGCGGGCCATCTCCCTCCCCGCACTGCCCTCCGCACCGAGCTGCCCGAGCAACTCGGCCGCATGCTGTACGTGGCTTGGCGGTGGTGCGTCCAGCCATTCGATGGAATCCAAGCCTCCCGCGCCTAATGCCCCAACCAATAGCGCTGGCGGTGCAAGGTCGGCACGCAGGATCTCGGGAACATCGTGCGCCGGGCGCCGAACGAAATCATCCAACGGGTATAGACGAATGGCTCGACCCGGTCCGGTCCTCCCGGCACGCCCCGCCCGCTGGTTGGCCGAGGCTTGGCTGATACGCGAGAGTTGCAGTGTTGGCAGGCCCGACCACGGCGAGTGTCCCGCAACGCGCGCCAGGCCGCTATCGATCACCGCCGTTACGCCTTCAATCGTGATCGAGCTTTCGGCCACATTCGTCGACAGAATCACCTTGGGCTCGCGGGATGGCAGCACAGCCCGATCTTGCTCCTCGGGCGACTGGTCGCCATAGAGCGGCAAGACAACGAATCCGCGGCGGCGAGCCAGGTCGGTGCAAGCGGATTGCGCACGCCGGATCTCGGCCGCGCCCGGTAGAAACACCAGTGTGTGGCCATCGCAGGGCAGCCGCTCGATCGCCGCCACCACTTGTTGCTCAAGCGGCGCCGCGGAGTGCGGTGTGTATTGAATCTCGAGCGGATATTGCCGCCCTTCCGAGCGCAGCACCCGCGCGTCCCCCAGGTACGCTGCTATGGGGGCGGCATGGAGTGTCGCCGACATCACCACGATTTTCAAATCCGGCCGGACGCTCCGCTGCAAGCGCCGCAACAATGCCAGCGCGAGGTCGCCTTCCAAATGCCGTTCGTGGAATTCATCGAGCACCACGCAGGCCGTGGTTTGCAGTGTGGGTTCCGAGAGCAGGCGGCGCGTCAACACACCCTCGGTAAGAAATCGCAGGCGCGTCCGCGGACCGGCCACTTCCTCGAAACGCACCTGGTAGCCAACCGTTTCGCCCAATGGTTCATTCCGCTCACTCGCCACAAAGCGCGCGGCCAGCCGCGCAGCCAGGCGCCGTGGTTCCAGAACCCACACTTCACCGGGCGAAAGGTCGAGCAACGCCGGCGGCACGCGTGTCGTCTTGCCCGCGCCGGGCGGGGCTTCGATGATCAGATTATTGCTAGTGCGCAGATGATCGAGAATTTCCGGAAGCAGAAGATCGATCGCAAGACGCGGGGAGGAACGAGCCACCAATTCAGTGGCCACTCGCGCCGCGCAGCCCCGCGATCGTCTCGCGCATTTTGGTGGCCTGCGGCCAATCTGGGTGATGAGTCAAGAAATCTTCCAGGACGTCTGCGGCCGCTCCCTTGTCGCCTTGCCGGAAGTGAATCTCGGAGAGCAGCAATTGCGGGTAGGTGAAACTGGCCGGGTCGAGTTCCCGCGCGTGCTCCAGGTACTTGGCAGCCAGATCATCCTCGCGCAGCAGAAAGTAGGCCATGCCGAGCTGGGCGTTCGCCAGCGGATCATTAGGCCGCGTGAGCACCGCCTGGACGTTGTACTTCATCGCCTCGTCCAATTTTCGTATGGTCACCAGGACGCCTCCCAGATTGACGAGCGCCTCGTAGGACTGAGGGTCCTGTGTCAACGCTTCGCGAAAACATTCTTCCGCCCGATCGAATTTGTTGGACTGGTAGGCGATGGTCCCCAGGTTATTCCACGCCGCGGAGAATTGAGGCGCCAGGTCCACAGCCTGCTCAAGGCGCTTCACTGCGGCTGCAACATCGTGTCTGGATAGATTTTTCTGCGCATCGCGGTACTCGTTGATGGCACGTTGTGGAACGGAGAGTTGCGTCGCCCATACCTTGTACAGGCTCGACGAAAGGGCCGGAACCCAATCGGAATCATGCAGTTGCCACGTCAGCTGGACGCGGCCCTTCGGATCAGCGGCGGCTGGCCCCACCTCCACCGTGCGGCGGGCCTCGCCTCGCCGGCGAACGAATATGGCGAGCGAGTACAGGCCCGGCTTCAATTTCTTAAAACGGAAATGGCCGGTGACGTCGGCCAGAGTGCTGGTGGTGAATGGAGTCGTCGTGCCGAACAGGGAAACCGAGGCGCCCGAGCGCGGAATGAGGCGTTGCGGAAGAATGCGTCCTGACAGCTCGTACACAGGGGCAGGAGCCGCCGCGAATGCTGCCGATGCGACGGCCAACCAAGGCACCAGGACGCGTAGCATACGCTGATCCGATTGTAGCGTGTGGGGTCAGCCTTTCGAGGTTGCCGCCGCGCTCTTCCGCGGGGCGCCTCGCAATCCCGCCGAGGTCAACAGCGCCGCCCCAAAGGGCGGCGGCAGGCCGGAAGGCCTGGCCCCACAGCGGTAAGCTAGTGGCGATGAAGCTCTTTACGTTTGCTCTTTTGTCCACGGCCTGGCTGAGCGTGCAGGCGCAGGAACGGCCCCTGGCCTCTCTGCCGTACACACCGAGTCTGGACGCCTCTTTCATGGACCGCGCCGTGGATCCATGCGTGGACTTCTATCACTACGCCTGCGGGAACTGGATCAAGCTGAATCCCATTCCGGCCGACCAGCCGCGCTGGGATGTGTACGGCAAACTACACACCGACAACCTCCGATTCCTGTGGGGCATTCTCGATGAAGCCGCAAAGCCAGCGGCCAACCGCAGCGCCAACCAACAGAAGATCGGCGACTATTTTGCCTCCTGCATGGATGAGGCGGCGGTGGAAAAAGCCGGCGCGGCGCCATTGGCAGCGGAGCTCGACCTCATCGGTGCGGTGCAGCGAGTTTCCGATCTGCCGCCGTTATTGGCGCGGTTGCACCTGGAATCGTCGCAAAGCAGTCCGCTGTTCGGCTTTGGCTCTTCACAAGATTACGCCGACTCGAACCGCGTGATTGCCTTCGCGTTTTCCGGAGGCCTCGGTTTGCCGGACCGCGATTACTACGTCAAGACCGACAAGAAATCGCAGGAGACGCGTGCCCGCTACTTAGAGCACCTCGCCATGACCTTTCAACTGCTCGGCGACAGCGCGGCGAAAGCCAAGACCGAGTCCCAGGCAGTGATGGATATCGAAACCGCGCTGGCCAAGGCTTCTCTCACGCGCGTCGATAAACGCGATCCGTATAAGATGTTCCACAAGATGAACCAGGCGGAATTCATGAAGCTCACCCCCGCATTCGATTGGGCCGCCTACTGGAAGGCTTTGGGAATTCCGCCGCAGACCGAGATCAATGTTACCGAGCCGGCGTTCTATCAGGAAGTGAACAAGCTGCTCGAGACGCGCGGCATGGCCGATTGGAAGACCTATCTGCGCTGGCACCTGGCCCGCGACCGGTCGCCGTATCTCTCGGCGCGCTTCGTCGAGTCGAGCTTCGATTTCTATTCCAAGTATTTGCGCGGCGTCACCCAGATTCAGCCGCGCTGGCGGCGCTGCGTTCAGTTCATCGACCGCGATCTGGGTGAAGCGCTGGGCCAGGTCTTCGTGGAAAAGACCTTCAGCCGGGACACCAAAGCGCGCGCCTTAGCCATGACCAAAGAGATTGAAAAGGCCATGCAAACGGATCTGGAACAACTGACCTGGATGGGCCCCGAGACCAGAAAGCAGGCGCTCGCCAAGCTGCACACGGTCGTGAATAAGATCGGCTATCCCGACAAATGGCGGGACTACAGTTCCGTGAGTATCGCTCGCGGGGATTTCGTGGGCGATGTGAGCCGGTCGGTGGTGTTCGAATCCAGGCGCGAGCTCAACAAAATCGGCAAGCCGGTCGACCGTACCGAATGGCAAATTACTCCGCCCACCGTGGATGCCTACTACGACCCGCAGATGAACGATATCAATTTTCCGGCGGGCGTCTTGCAGCCGCCGCTATTCGACCCCAAGATGGACGACGCGCCCAACTACGGCAACACCGGGTCGACCATCGGGCATGAGCTGACTCACGGTTTCGACGATGAAGGCCGCCAATTCGACGCTCACGGCAATCTCAAGGACTGGTGGACCAAGAAGGATGCCGATGCGTTCCAGCAACGTACGGCGTGCGTGGTGAATCAGTACGCGCAATATACCGTGGTGGACGACATCAAGATCAACAGCAAGCTGACCGAAGGTGAGGACGTTGCCGATCTGGGCGGCACCATCCTGGCCTACCTGGCCTGGAAAGATGCGACCAGCGGCAAGAACCTGAAACCGGTTGATGGTTTCTCGCCCGACCAGCGCTTCTTCATCGGCCTGGCGCAGTGGGCTTGCGGCGACGAACGG
>DATJAK010000091.1:0-4033 GCA_035516375.1 Bryobacteraceae bacterium | reverse complement strand
AAATTTGCGGCGCGATGCATGCAGAACGGCAGTGACGTGAGCGAGGATTGTCTTTACCTCAACGTCTGGGCACCGGAATGGCCTTCCAAGTCTCGTAAACCGGTAATGCTGTGGATTCATGGCGGCGGCAACTTCGCGGGTGCTTCTTCCGAAGCTATTTTCGACGGCGAACAGCTGGCCCGGCGCGGCGTTGTGCTCGTGAGCGCCAACTATCGGCTGGGCGTTTTCGGCTTCTTTGCGCATCCGGAATTGACCGCCGAATCCGCTCATCATGCCTCCGGCAATTACGGTCTGATGGATCAGGTCGCAGCGCTCAAATGGGTGCGCGACAACATCGAACGGTTCGGCGGCGACCCCCGCGAAGTGACCATCTTCGGTGAGTCGGCAGGGGCCCTCGATATCAATGTGCTGCTGACCTCTCCTTTGACGAAAGGCTTGTTCACCCGGCTCATCGCAGAAAGCGGCCCCGTTGTGGCGCCGCCCTCGCTGGACGAGGGTGAGAAAAAAGGACTGAGTGTGGCGGCGAATTTGAAAGCTGACTCGTTGAAGGCTTTACGCGCGCTACCTGCCGAAGACCTGCAGAAGGCCACCGGGCAAGGCTTGTCTTTTCTTGGTCCTTTATTGGGCGTCGTTGTCGACGGCTGGGTGTTACCCAAGCCGCCTTTTGAGGTGTTCGAAGCCGGCCAGGAACATCGTGTCTCTCTTCTGATCGGAACGAACGCGCGCGAATTGAGCCGCCCCTTCTTCCCGGTCGCGGGACTGAAGGAGGGAATCAGCACCCAGTTTGGCCCTTTGACAGCCAAGGCTCTGCAGGTTTACCACATCGCAGCCAGCGTGGAAGACACGCCCGATCCCACATTCGGCAACACCATGGCGCAGTGGGCCACCGATTCGCAATTCCGATGCGGCACCGTCGCGGAACTCATCTGGCACTCGCAAGCTGGTAATGTGTCCTATCAGTTTCAGTTCTCGCGCGTTCCTGCCGGTCGGGAGCCCGTTGGAGCGGCGCACGGCAGCGAGCTCCCCTATGTATTTGGAACGCTTTCGGCGGCAGGGCGAGCGGCCAAGGCGCCCAACTACGATGCCACCGACGAGGCCGTTTCCGATCAGATTCAGCAATATTGGACGAACTTCGCGAAGACGGGTAACCCCAATGGTGGCTCACTGACAAATTGGCCGAAGTTCGATCCCGCGTCGCGAGCCTATATGGATCTAACGGGAAACGGCCCCGTTGCGCGCGAAGGACTGCGCCGCGAGGCTTGCGATTTATTTATCGAAAACATCAAGCGAAAGTAGCGAAACTTCTTAGGGTTGCGGGTGCGGTTCCATCGAACGGCGCCATTTGAAGTACTCATCAAGCGCCTTTAGCCCGTTCTCGTCCACGATCGGGCCCGCCTTCGTGTTGCCGGATGCGATCTGCAGCATCTGAGGTTGGGTATTGCTGAAAGCCGGCCATTTGGGCAAGCCGGGACCGTTGGGATCACCGGTCTTGGCGAAGTTGGTCCAGTATGTGCGCATCATGTCCGACATGGCCTCGTCAGTAGGGGTCGGCGCCGGGCGATGATGTTCCCGGAGTTGGTGGAACACGTAAGGGAGTTCTTCGGCATGCGGCGTACCGTAGCCGGCACGCGGCGAATCGGCGGGATAGTCGGGGTGTTCATCGAAGTAATAGACGAATACCTTAGACTTGCCGGTCTTGGCCTGCAAGCGAGCCCAGCCCCAGGTGCCCCAGCCAAACGCCGTGTCGCGTGTCAGGTCGCGGGCAGTCTTCTTCGCCGCGGGTGTTTCTCCGCCCGGATAGGTGGCCAGTAGTTTATCGGCAAACTGCTCGTACCGCTGATGCACGCTCTGCACATAAGCTTCCTGAGAATTGGGCGGCCCAAACGTGGCGCCTTCGTCGGAGTTGTAGCCGATCAGCACCGGCACGTCGTTATACCGTCCAGCCTCATAAAGCTTGTACTGATCGTCCGGGATCACCCAGCCGTCGGTAATGGGCCAGGATATGCCCTGCTGACGCTGGGCCGCCGCCTGCAACTTCTCGGCCGGAACCTTGCGCAGTTCCGCGAGGTTGGAAGCGCCTACCGTTTGGGCCCAGGCAGCGCCCGCCTTTTCGGCCGAGTCCAGAGGCTGCATGTTCTCGCCGGGTCCTCCGCCCGCGCGGACCGGTCCGAAGGAGCCGCCGCTCTCGGAGATGGCGGCCTGAAACAGCCCTTTGGCCAATGGTGAGGCGCAGAGCTGGCTGACTGCGATCGCGCCGGCCGATTCGCCAAACACGGTCACACGCCTGGGATTGCCGCCGAACGCGGCAACGTTCTTCTGCACCCATTCGAGAGCCGCGATCATATCCAGAAGACCGTAGTTGCCCGACACATGGTGATCGCTCTCGCCAGTTAGTGCGGGGTGCGCGAGGAAACCGAATACTCCCAGGCGGTAACCGACTGATACTACCACTACGCCTTTTTTGGCCAGCCACTCGCCGTGGTACAGCTGTTCCGCCGGCGTGCCCGCGATAAAGCCACCGCCGTGGATCCAGACCATTACCGGCAGTCGCTCGTCCGCGCGTGCGGCGGGCGTCCAAACATTGACGAACAGACAATCTTCACTGGGCGCCGGCAAATTGGAAATCGCCGCATTCGTCTGCATGCACGCCCGGCCATATTCGCTGGCCGCCCGAACGCCTGTCCATTTCGCTGCTGGCTGGGGCGCCCGCCAGCGGAGGTCTCCCACTGGCGGAGCCGCGTAGGGAATGCCCCTGTAAATCGTGAGCCCCTCTTCGACCACACCCTGAACCAGGCCGCCCTCCACCTTCACAGGCTTGGGGGACTCAGCGCGGGCGGCAGTTGCCAGCAGCGTCAAAAATGCAAACGACCGTAAGATTGCTGTAAGTTTCTTCAAAACAGCTTCTCCTTCCTACAAAGAGCCCTCGTTCACGGGCGGCATTCGAAGCTGCCTGCGTCCTCGGGGTTACCCTCGCCTTTGTACTGCGCGTGCAGCGGGTAGGCGCAAAGCGGCCGGCTGCGCCCGGGGAAGGCGCGCCCGGTAGCCCTCAAACTATCCGGCGCTACACCTTGCTCGACCCAGCCCACCACTGCCGAAAGAGCATCGAAGGTATCGAGTGCGGCTGGACCTCCGCCGCAGTGCCCCATTCCCGGCGAGAGAAACAAGCGGCTCGACTGGCGAACCTGCTCGCCACCATTGGCCTTGGTCATGCGTTCGTAGTAGTCGACGGTGTCAAGCGCCGAGAACCACGGGTCACTGATGCCGTGAAAGAAAATCAGCTTCCCGCCGTGTCCCAAAAACGTGTTGAGGTTCGTCCACCGCGACGTCTCCGACACACTCGCCGCTGGATCTGACATCGCCCGTTCGGCGGCAGCATCCACATCCATTCCGATGTCTGTGAAGGCCGGGCCAACGGGACTGGCGCCGCCCAAGAGCAGGCCGGGAATGCCTTGCGTCGAGGCGATGCCCGTGTCAAAGAGAAATCCTGGGTAGACCTGACGTCCTTTTGAATCCTTCGGGCCGGCAAACGCCTTTTCCAGAGCTGTGGCCTGGCTCATCGAAAGACACCCGTCCTGTTTGGCGCCGCTGCAGACCAGCTCTTGGGATCGAACCGGCAGGCTTGCCAGTTGAACACCATACCGTCCTTCAGGCCGTCGGCAGCGTCACATGCTTTCAGCACGCCGTCGACGACCGTTTTCCGATCTGCGTCGGAAAGGGCATTGCGCGTAATAGGCACGCCTTTGTCGTTCTTCGGCGCGATCTCGTTCAGCGTAGCTGCCACCCAGCGATCGCCGATTCCTGAGAAGTTCGTACGCATCGCCGGTGACCCCGCCACGATTCCGTCGAAGTAGGTCGGGTAGCGCTCAGCCATCAGCATCGCCTCGCGGCCGCCGGTCGAACATCCCGCGAAGTATGAGTGGTCCGGAGCCTTGCCGTAATACTGGCCGACAATGCGCTTGGCGATCTCCGCAACGCGGCCGATGGCCACATAGGCGAAATCGAGGCTCGCTTGCTGGTCCTGCTGGAAGCTGCC
>DATJAK010000090.1:0-2175 GCA_035516375.1 Bryobacteraceae bacterium | reverse complement strand
CGCGCTTACGATCTCGACGGCAAGCTGCTCTGGGAGCTCGGCGGCATGTCGTCGATTGTGATTCCGACGCCGTTTGCGCAACACGGCCTGTTGTTTCTCGCTTCCGGGTACGTGGGCGACCAGGTGCGGCCGGTTTACGCGATACGGGCGGGAGCGCGCGGTGACATCAGCCTGAAGGAAGGGGAGACGAGCAACGAGTACATCGCCTGGTACCTGCGGCAGGGCGGCCCATACAATCCGTCGCCTCTGGTTTACGGCGATTACTACTACACGCTGCTCGATCGCGGCATTTTCACTTGCCACGATGCACGCACGGGCCGCGAGATCTACGGCAAGCAGCGGATCGACCCCGGGGCTTCGGCCTTCACCGCGTCCCCATGGGCCGCCAACGGCAAGATCTTCGCGCTCAGCGAGGACGGCGACACCTTCGTCATCCAGACCGGCCCGGAATTCAAGGTGCTCGCCAACAATTCGCTCGACGAAATGTGCATGGCCACACCGGCGATCGCGCGTGGCAGTTTGATTGTTCGGACCGCGACGAAGTTGTATCGGATCGGCCGGAGCGAAGAGACTGCTATCGCAAAATGAAACACGCGAGTGTGTGCTCGTTGCGCACGTAGAGCTTTCCATCCGCGATTGCCGGATAGGCTCTGACTACCGCCGGGAGCAACTGGGCGCGGGCCAGCGGCTTGAACTCTTTGGGGGAGGCCGGCGCGAACACCAGCTCCCCGTTCTCGCGTATCAGGAGCAGGCGGCCGCCGGCCAGTGTGACCGTGCCCGCGCCGAAGCCATCCACATTCCATTGCACTCTGCCGGTCTTAAGTTCTACGCAGCGGAGGCTCTGGCCGTATTCCTGCCTGCCGTGATAGCCGTACAGGTAGCCGTCGTGGTAGACGCTGGTCGCGTAGTGGCTGGAGAGTGCGTCATCGGAGGCCCAAAGCTGCTTCACCTCGGCGCCTTGGATTTCCAGCAGCGTCGCGCCGGTTCCGTAGCTCGCGGAGAGAAAGACCAGGTTGCCGGCTACCACCGGCGCAGCCGCATTCACCGACGCGTGGCTGCGGGAACGCCACGGAAATTGACAGCGAATCCTGCCGGTTGCAGGGTCGATGTCCACCAGGCCGCTACGCGTGAAAAACAGCACGTGACGCGCACCGCCGATGGTGGTGGAAACAGGCGCGGAGTAGCCGGATTCGTCATTGGTTGCCGTCCAGAGAGTCTTTCCGGTGGCGGCGTCAAAGGCCACGATGCCCGCTCCGTGCGGCCCGCCCACTTGCAACAGCACGCGGCCATCCTCGACCAGCGGCGAGCAGGCGGCGCCGAAGAAGCCCTTGCCGGCTCCGAATTTCTGCCTGGTGTCCACGCTCCAGATACGTTTGCCGGTTGAAAAATCGAGCGCCTGCAACACGCCTTCGGCGCCAAAAGTGTAAATTCTTTCGCCGGCGACGGCTGGAGTCGCACGGGGACCATCGTCGAAGCCGAAGTCATCGCGATATTCCGTCGGATATTCAGCCACCCAGACGCGCTTGCCGGTGGCGGCATCCAGGCTTTCCACCAGGGTGCGATTTTCCTGACGGTGGAACAGGATGACCCGCCCCCGCGCAACGACAGGCGCGCTGAAACCGTGGCCCACCTCGATTTTCCATACCAATGCAGGAGACAGGCCGGGCTCCGTCCCGGCGTAGACGCCATTGCGGGTGGGGCCCAAAAATTGTGGCCAGTCCTCACTTTGCGCCGGAGTCCACGTCAGAACAAGAAGCACCCAAACGAAACGCATCGGTTGTCAGGCTATAGTATAGGGATTCGACTGGCTTCATGCTCCGACTTCTTTGCACCCTTTCCCTGATGCTGCTGCTGGCGCCGAATGCCAGCCCCCAATCCGTCCGTGGATCCATCGCTGGAACTGTGACCGATGCTTCGCATCAGCCAATCGGCGGGGCAGCGGTCACCTTGACCGAAGAAGCGACCAATAAAAAGCGCAGCGCCGTGAGTGACCTCCATGGCGAGTTTCTGGTAACGGCGCTGCCACCCGGCAGTTATCAGTTGCAGGTGGAACACGCCGGTCATCGCACCCACCGGCAGGCGCTCACGCTCGCGGTCGATCAGGAGCTCCACGTGGATGTGCCGCTGCTTGCCGGAAATCGCACCGACGCGATCGTAGTCACCGCGACGCGCGCT
>DATJAK010000089.1:0-3726 GCA_035516375.1 Bryobacteraceae bacterium | reverse complement strand
CAGGAGAAACGTGAACATTGCTGACATACCCGCTGGTCTCGTACAGCACGTGGCCGTTGGGATACTCCAGCCGGCAATGTTTTCCCACGTAGTGAGCGACTGCGACCCGGCTGTTCGTGCCCCAATCGGCATCCTGTACCTGGGTGAGGATCGGCCGCGGCGCAGCGCCGGCCAGGGGTGCGCGCGCCAGCATTCCGGCGGTGGCGTAATCGTAGGTCGACTGTGGCCCTTCGACCACCAGCATCTCGCCCGCGGGCGAGATCGCGTCGACTGTCGTGTCCTTCAGGCCGACACTGATCGGGGCAAGGCTTCCTGGGCCGATGGAAAAGACCTCTCCCTTCGTTTGCGGGGCAAACGCGGTGTACACGACGGTGTGCTGGTCGGGCGCAAAACGCGCGGCGACGACGATGCCGTGAGCGAAGGTGAGCTGAAGATAGGTAGGCGGCGTTGCGGCAACTTCTTGGCGGCCGATCCACCAACTGCCGGCCAGCAGCAGAACCATCCCCGCGATCAACGCTGGAACTCGCCAGCCGAACCGTTTTCGTTCGGCCGCGTGAGGTGCTATGGCAGACGGGGCCGTTGACAATGCGAATTCGACATCTCGCGCCGACTGAAATCGCAAGGCCACATCCTTTTCCAACAAGTGGCGCACGATGCGTTCCAGCAGCTGCGGAATATCCCGCCCGGCAACCGTCAGCTCTGGAGGATCCTCGCGGAGAATCGAGCCGATGGTATCCGCGCTGGTTTTGCCGTGGAATGCGCGCTGGCCGCTCAGCATTTCGTAGAGCACCGCGCCAACGCTGAAGAGATCACTTCGCGCGTCCGCCGTCTCACCCCGTACCTGCTCCGGCGACATATAGCCGATCGTGCCCTGGATGACGCCCCGCTCGGCGGCTAGGTCCAATGTCAGTGTGCTGCCCTCCGCCGTGCTCCGCACCCTGCTCGCCAAGCCAAAATCCACGATCTTCACGTGCCCGTCGCGGCGCAGCATGATGTTCGCCGGCTTCACATCCCGATGCACGATCCCCGCGGTGTGAGCCGCGGCGAGGCCATTTGCGATCTGTCTTCCGATCTCCACCACCCGCCTCGGCGGCAGCGGACCGCGCTTGATCACAGCGCTCACCGGCTCCCCCTCCACCAGTTCGGAAACAATCCACCAAATGCCCTTCTCGTGGCCGATATCGAAAACCGAAACGATGTTGGGATGATTCAGTGCGCTGGCCGCCCGCGCCTCCTGCTCGAACCGCGCGATGCGCTCCGGATCGCGCGCGAACTCCGCCGGCAGCAGCTTGATGGCGACATCACGTTTCAACCGGCCATCGCGCGCCCGCCAAACCTCGCCCATCCCGCCGCGTCCGAGGCGCTCCACCAGTTCGAAATTGCCCAGCCTGACCCCGGATTGCACGGCCGAAGGTATGGGCGAGCCTTCCAGAAACAAAGCTGCCCTCTGTTCGAGCAGCAGTTCCACCTCGCGGCGCAGTCCCTCATCGTCGGCGCAAGATTGCTCCAGGAAAGCCGCACGCTTCTCGGCTGGCTGGGCTTGAGCAGCCTCAAATAAGGCTTCGATCTGCCCCCTGCGTTCGCTTGTCATCTCTCGCGGAATTATAGCGCTTTGAGCATAGCTTGAGTGCGTCGCCGGCCCGCCGGCGATCCGCGAGACCACTGCACGGAGTGGCGAATGCGGTGATAGCATGAGACCTCCGGGGCCGGATGTCCTACTCTCGCGGCGGCCGGGCAAAGATCGAGAAAGAGAGGGCAATGATGAACAGCAGGACCGGCGGCTTGAACCGGAGAAAGTTCGTTGCGGGCGGCATCTGTCTGCTGGCGGCGACCGATACGGCGTCACCTCAGCAAAGCCCTTACGTTGACGGCAATTTCGGAGATGGGCCGATCTCGGGTCCGTTTCGGCCAAATTGGGAATCGCTCCGGGCCTACCGGTGCCCCGAATGGTTCCACGACGCGAAATTCGGCATCTGGGCGCATTGGAGTCCGCAATGCGTTCCTGAGCAAGGGGACTGGTATGCCCGCGGCATGTACATTCAGGGCAGTTCCCAGTACAACTACCACGTCAAAACCTTCGGTCACCCCTCCCAATTCGGGTACAAAGACATTTGCCATATCTGGCGGGCGGAGAAGTGGAAGCCCGAGGAACTGATCCGTCTGTACGCCAAGGCGGGAGCCAAATACTTCGTCGCACTCGCCAATCACCATGACAACTTCGATTGCTGGGATTCAAAATACCAACCTTGGAACTGCGTGAAAGTCGGACCCGGACAGGACATCGTCGGCACCTGGCAGAAAATTGCCCGCGCGCAGGAACTGAAGTTCGGAATCACCGTGCATGGTACGCCGGGACGGGTTTGGAAGCAGTTCATGCCGGTCCGATATGGCAGCGATGAGACCGGCCCGTTGAAGGGCGTACCCTACGATGGCGTTCTGACGAAAGCGGATGGCAAAGGCACGTGGTGGGAAGGGATGGACCCGCGGCAACTGAATGGACCTCCCCACGGCAAAGACGAGCCATGTCCGGAGTTCGTCGAGAACTTCATGCAGCGCACCCAGGACTTGATCGACAAGTACAACCCGGACCTCTTGTATTTCGACGATAACCTCGATTGGTGGTTTGATGCGGGAGCGCCCTCCGGCAGAGAACTGAATGTGTGGCTCGGCATGCCGGAACTCGCGCCCCACATCATGGCGTACTACTACAACGCCAACCTCCGCCGGAACACGGGCAAACTGGAAGCGGTTTTCAATATCAAGAATGTTCCTCGCGCGGTGCTGAGCACCCTGGTCCGCGATTTCGAAATGAGCCAGTCGGAAATGGTGGAACCAAATCCATGGCAAACGGACGCCTGCATCGGGGCGTGGCATTACAGCCGGTCCATCTATGAGAATCACCGGTATCGCACGGCTCAGGCCATGATTCATCTTCTGATCGACGTCGTGAGCAAGAACGGCAACCTGCTGTTGAACATACCGCTGCCTGGCCACGGCCGGCCCGACGACGATGAGTTTGCATTTCTGGACAAATTCGGCGCTTGGATGGCGCTTAACAGCGAGGCGATTTACTCCACGAGGCCCTGGAAAGTTCCTGGGGAGGGTCCCACGAAGGCAGGCGGTTCCCTGTATGGGGGCCGGGGCTCGCAATTTCAAGCGAGCGATATTCGGTTCACGGCGAAGGGAGACTCGCTATACGCAATCGCTATGGCTTGGCCTGAAAATGGAAAACTGGTGATTCGGTCACTCGCTTCGGATTCCCCACACTACCGCGGCGAAATCGCCAAAATCGGGCTGCTGGGTTCGGAAGCGCGCCTCGCTTGGTCGCGAAGCACCGAGGGGGTCACGGTCAACTTGCCGGAAAAGCCGCCCTGCGACTACGCGTATGTATTGAAGATCAACCCGCTGGCAGCGTGAGTCGTGACCGCATCGCTTGCAGCAGGGTTGCGGAGGAGATGGAACTTGAAAGTTCATAGATTCACGATTGCGTTCTTGTCGCTGACGGCCCTGGCATCAGCGCAACAGCCGGGAAACGCTCCGTACCTGGATCCGAACTTGCCGCCGGAACGTCGCGCGGCAGACCTCGTCTCGCGCATGACGCTGGAGGAAAAAGTGCTCCAGATGCAAAACAGCGCGCCGGCGATTCCGCGGCTCGGCGTTCCGGTCTATAACTGGTGGAACGAGGCGCTCCACGGTGTGGCCCAGGGGCGTGCCACCGTTTTTCCG